>JAHXHU010000155.1 GCA_025656375.1 Candidatus Thiodiazotropha sp. (ex Ustalcina ferruginea)
TTTGTTGATCAATGACTTGTCGCGATTTCATTGTATCAAAACAAGGGGGGGGTCAGGCCTTTCTCGTTAAGTATTTATGGGACAGCAGTGAAGGCAAGTATAGTGTGCCTTCTCATCATCAGAGAACCCATTTTTTTTGATAAACCTGATACAACTCAACATTCAACTAAATTAACGGCTAATCCACCCCTGGAAGTCTCTTTATACTTAGTCTTCATATCAGCCCCTGTATCGCGCATGGTTTTTATCACTTTGTCCAGCGAGACAAAATGAGAGCCATCTCCCCGAAGCGCCATTCGCGAAGCATTGATCGCCTTGACTGCACCCATGGCATTTCGCTCGATACACGGCACCTGCACTAAGCCACCAACCGGATCACAGGTCAGACCCAGATTATGTTCCATACCGATTTCCGCTGCGTTCTCAACCTGTTGCGGTGTACCCCCCAGAACCTCAGTCAATGCACCTGCCGCCATGGAACATGCCGCTCCGACTTCCCCCTGACACCCCACTTCCGCACCGGATATAGAAGCATTCTCTTTATACAGCATACCAATCGCACCGGCACAGAGCAGGAAACGTACCACGCCATCCTCACTTGCCCCGGGTGAAAACCGCCAGTAGTAGTGTAGTACCGCCGGTATAATCCCTGCAGCACCATTGGTAGGTGCAGTCACCATCCTGCCTCCGGCAGCATTCTCCTCATTCACCGCCAAGGCAAACAGATTGATCCAATCCATCGTACCCAAAGGCACCTGGTTGAGTTCAGCATCATTACTGAGTTGGCGATACAGTCGAGGCGCGCGACGCTTAACCTTCAATCCACCAGGGAGTACCCCCTCGGTGCGACAACCACGCTCGACACACAACTGCATGACCTGCCAGATCTCCAACAGCTGCTCACGAATCTCCGGCTCATTCCGCCAAGCCTTTTCATTCTCAAGCATCAATTGGCTGATGGATAGACCCTGCTCATCACAAGATGCCAACAGCTCACTACCACTGTGAAAAGGGAATTTCAGTGTGGTTTTATCCTCCACTAACAATGCTTCTCCCTGTGCATTCTCCTCGACAACAACCCCCCCTCCCACCGAGTAATATTGGCGTTGTAGCAGAGATTCACCCGTAGCATCATAGGCATTGAATTCCATGCCATTAGCATGAAAACTCAGTTGTCTGTCTCGATGAAAAAGTAGATCATTCTGTGGATCAAAGGAAATCCGCACTCCGCCACAAAGCAACAATTCACTCTCTTTGCAGATATTCTCAATACGCTGAGAAATTGTCTCAACCACGACACTTGCGGGCTCGTCACCCATTAGACCAAGGATTAATGCCTTATCCGTTCCGTGGCCCTTACCTGTCGCACCCAGCGAGCCGGATAGATCTATGCGCAATCTTACTGTGCTGGTTAGCTGGTCAGTTTGTGACAACAGTTCTACAAACCGTTTAGCTGCCAACATGGGCCCCACTGTATGGGAACTGGATGGCCCAATGCCTATCTTGAAGAGATCGAATACGCTGACGGCCATGACGGATACCTCTTGCCCAAACCGATCCATGAGGCTTCCAATATAGCAGATGTGAGCGTCGATACTTAATCAACGAGATGGGGTTGCGTTGTTTTTTGGATCACTCCGAGTAAGGATAGCGAGGCCCAGATCACCTCCAACCAGAAAACAGCCCAATTGTTATCGAGCCATAGCTGAGGCATAAGAGCCAATGCCGCATAGGTATTGAGGATAAAATAGTGACGCGGTGCCATATGCTGTGCAGAGAACAGTAGGTAACCACAACAAAAAATGAACACGGATGACCAACCAAACAGGGAGATGGTCAAAGCTATACCCTTAAAACAAGCAAGTATAATCGCAAACCCAAACAACCCAGCCATTACCCAAATTAGACGTATGAATAGCAGTGGTAAGGCTATTCTTATACCTATTAGCAGCAATAAGCTGATCATTGCCCAAAATCCGTTGACTGCGACGGCCTGCCAGGAACCGATCACGGTTGAGCTGAGAATAAGACACAGTGCCGCAATCAGGTTGCCACCAAAGAAAATCCACTTTCGCCATACAGGCAGCAGTGATATATAGGCGTAATTAAGAAGATATATTGCTGTTCCAAGCCATCCAATCAGGGATAGCGTGGTCATTGCAAATGAATGTGCATGTTTCTGACGTAGAGCTCCTTGCCGACATGCGGTCCGTTGAGGATGACGACCCGACTCAAGTCCATCATATTCTTGTACAAACGATCAGTATTGGACGGCGTTAGTATCTTCGTACTCCATTCAAGCACAACCACCCGGGTGCCTTGTGGCAGGGTAAAATACTGATTGTTTGTCGTACCCATTGAGACCTGACCTAAAATAGCCGGGTACCCTTCTGCAGGTATCAACTGTGCCAGATCGACGGATTTCTTGTCTTCAGCATATGAGGCCTGGGTACCGGCTAGTTTAAGCGCTTTGAGCTGATCGATTGCGTCATTCAATTGTTGTATCGCGGCTTTTCCCTGTGGGGTGTCCGGCGCAATTACGTGCAGACTGGAAGTACCTGAAATCCCAGGAACAGCCAAAACCAGCTGCCCCCTATTTGGGAAGTATCGCTCTAAGGTTGTCTTCATCACGCCCTCTGTCATTGGCAAAAGATCAATAGCGTGGTTAAAGAGAGCCGCCAAGGCCGCTTGTTCCGTAGCGAATATCTCAGCCTTTTCAAGCAATTGATCTAGAGACTCACCATAACTATAACCATCAACTTTACCTGTACGCAGTGATGAAAATCCCTTTTTCACCTGACCTTCACTATAAAACTGCCGGTTATAGTAGATTCGACTTGTGACGGAAAACATGGGGTACGAGAAGATAACCTCTTTTTCCCTTTTTGCAGTAAGAAAATAGGGGAACGCAAGTTCGGCTTTATCACGCCTTATAAGCTGATAGGCCACAGCATATGAGATATAGCGCCAATCAATATCTGTTTCCATTTCCGCAGCAAGAATATCAATTATTCTCGCAGCCGAGCCCAATGATTCCATCTCGGGATTTATATATGGCAGCCAAACTTCGGTCATTATCTGCAGTGACTTCTTAGTTGCAATACCATCATCGGCATTAACAGCCACTGTGATGTCAGACAAGAAAAACAGTCCGAACAACAATGCCTCGAGTAACGACTTAATAGTGATATTTCCACACATCGATTTAACGTGTTTTAATAAACCTGTAGATAATAATCAGCAACAGGGTCGCGCAAAATCCCAGACTAAACATTATGTCTGCATCTATACCCGCAATAAAGCTGAGAAAAAACGAGGGACGATCATCAGTATAGTCCAATGCCGGTCGAGACATGACTTCGCGGCTATATTCCGTTAGATAGATGGCCAGTTCAAAAACCGCAAAAAAGCTCAGTGCGACGAGTAACAGGTCAGTCATCGTTGAACTGCGCTCCCTACGCCGAGCGTTCGCTTCCTGTATCCTGTTTGAGCATACATCGACCATTCTCTGGCCGTTTTCCACTAGTTGATCAAATTCCCATGACTTGAGAATTTCATCCAGGACTCTTCGCTTAGGCCGGGTGAGATACTTAACATGCTCATGAAACGAAATTATATGCAGATTAGCAGCTACACGACTCCGCTCTAGACCTTGCTGAGCTTCTAGCAGTTTTTCATTTACGTAGGCAGAAGCAATCGCATTTCTTAGCTGTAGGTTACATATCTCCTGAGCAGTATAAAAGTACTGAGCCAATATCATTGCCTTAATTCGATAGTCCTGCCGTTCACTCTTCGGTTTGACTACAACATAGTTTAGCCATGTCATTGAGTAATCTTGTCGACCTGCAATTATGGCATCTGCATCCTTTGGGTTTTCAGTATTCGACAGCCAGTCCCGGATTATGCCTTGCCAAACCGGCTTCTGGATTTGCGCTTCAGACAGTATAAGCACACGGGAAGACCAAAAGATTCTCGGACCATCAGCGATTGATTGATGACCATGCTCGATCTTCTGTGAAAATGCATGATCAACTGCTACATATAACTGCTCCATGAATACGGAGAATCGTTGGAAGGCATCCTGAATAAGCTTTGCACTAAGATCCTGAATCTGCCGCTCAAGCAGTCCACTATTTTCAACTTCGATATCCCTCAGAGTTGTCTCTACAATTCCAACCCTATTGGGAAAAATATGAAAATAGATTTCGTGATCACTCTCAGCATCTCTCCATGTCGCGATTTGAATACTCCTGACATCCACTGCAAGCGACTCATACTCTCTTCCATCAACTGAGAATTCAGTCACACTCAAACACGAGTCTGCATCACCTAGGCGCTTCAGCAACTCACAATACTCTTGCGAGGAGGTGTTCACTCCAATTTTCAATGCAAATGGAATTTGTATTGGAGAGATCGTTATTACAGTGGTTTGTGGATAATTTGTTGACAATATTAAATATTTCCGTATTAAGGAACCTCTGATTTACTCATCGCTCCGGGTGAAACGAAACGCTACTTCGCGGAATCCTGTGCTGCAAATTTATTGGTTTAGTGGATTCCGTGTTTCACCGGAAGGACCCAAAAAAAAACGGACATGCCTGAGATTCTCTAACGCTTTTCAAGATAGCGCGCAATCTCGAGGTCGCTTTCAATCACATGATTGATCAGCCAGTGCTTGAGTGATATTAAAGTATCGAAGTCAAGCACTCTTTTCTCCTCCACGATTTCTCTAACGAGATCTCTGAGTTCCGCCTGCAACAGTGCGTGCTCACGATGATGGCTTGTCTGAGCCGGGTAGTCATGATCATGCATAAACGCCTCTTCATCCCTGAAATGGCACCGGGTCTCATCCTGAAGTTTCAACATCAGTTCCAGGGAAGCTCCTTCAGCACCGGATTGCCGCTCTGCAGCTTCCATCGATTGTGCAATCCGGTTTACCAGATCCACTAACCTCAGGTGCTGCTGATCGATTACATCGATTCCAAGATACCAGTCGTCTCGCCATTCAAGAAATCTCTTCATCGATCAACACCGTGTCCTTATAGCTATTAGCATATTTTCCGGTTTCAATGATAGTCCGGTCCTAACAGATCAACCTAACAAAACCTGATCATCGGAACCTCATACCCAAGCAGGCCCAATACCTGCAGCAACGTACCACCGAGTGTCTTAACTGGGATGTTTACCCAGTCGGATAAATTGTTGTAGATAGTCAATTCCAGCATCTTCACGACGAAAGCCGGCATGCAGTTTCCGATGGATACCCCACTTGCCTAGGCGTACCGTTTTTATTGGCAACTCACTAGATACTTTAGCAGCCAACCAGTCCGGTAAGGCGCAAATACCGCGATCGAAAGCTACCAACTGCAACATAATCTCAATCGACTCAATCTGTTTGTGTTTAGCCACACTGACTCCGGCTGGCCAGAGAAACTGGGTCAGAATATCCAAACGTTCCGGTGCTACGGGAAAAGTGATCAAGCTCTCTGAAGCCAGTCGGTCAGGTTCTATCCAGGAGGCGCTCGCCAGAGGGTGAGACTCCGCCACCAGCAGAACCAACTCATATTCAAACAGTGCTTCGAATTCCAACTCGGAATGATCCGTTCTGTCAGGCGTTATCAGCATATCGATATGTCGATTCATTAGCCCCTCAAACCCTGAAAACTGAAACTGGTGAAATATATCCACATCCACATCCGGCACCCTACTCAGGTAGACGGAAATGACCCCGGTTAACCATTCATAACAGGGATAACACTCCACCCCAATGCGCAATACTCCCAGCTTCCCCTCCGCATAGGCCTTGAGGGTCTGCTCTGCCTGCTCCAGCAGCGGCAGGATCTTATGTGCTGACTTCAACATGTGATCCCCTGCCCGAGTCAATCTGAGCCTACGCCCCTCCTTCTCCCAAATTGCAATACCCAGTTTTTTCTCTAAATAGCGTATCTGATGTGAAAGTGCGGACTGGCTTAGACAGAGCGAGTTAGCGGCTTCCGTGAGTGTTCCGTGACGCTGTAGTGCGGCTACAACTTTAAGGTGTGTCAGCTCAATCATTTATGCATAAATTTCATTGTTTACTGGAAATTGATCATTATATTTTCATAGTTTAGCCCAATACAATCCCTTTCCAATTGATTAACGATTAACACGGCAGGGATCATGGTCACAACACACAATCTGGGTTACCCCCGCATCGGAAGCAAGCGGCAACTGAAATTCGCCCTCGAGGCCTATTGGCGGGGTGATATCGATCAAAGAGCGTTACAGTCGACTGCACAACAACTTCGCCTGGAGAATCTGCAGAGTCAAAGCCAGCTGGATCGGCTGACTGTGGCTGATTTCTCACTCTATGATCATGTTCTGGACGCCAGCTTTCTACTGGGTAACATCCCTCCACGCTTCATTCAAAGAGAGGGGATCACCCCCCTGGATAACTACTTTCGGGTTGCCCGCGGTCGCTCCACCGATGACACACCACCTGCAGTAGCAGCGGAGATGACCAAGTGGTTCAACACCAACTATCACTATATTGTTCTGGAATTTCACCAGGCAACACAGTTTAATTTACATCCCGATCCTTTGCTCTCCCAGATCGAAGAAGCTAAGGCAGATAACAAAAGCATCAAGCCAGTCATCCTCGGCCCTGTCACCTACCTCTGGCTAGGTAAAAGCAAGGATGACAGTGAAAGACTCGACCTTTTACAAAGACTACTTCCCGTCTACGGAGAATTACTTACAACACTTGCTGACAAGGGCATTGAATGGATACAAATCGACGAGCCGATCCTGGTAACTGAACTCTCCCCTGCATGGCAGCACGCCTTACGCACGTGTTATTACCAGCTGCAAGGCAGTCCACTTAAGCTGTTACTGACCAGCTATTTCGGTCAGCTACGTGAGAACCTGCAACTGGCTTGTGAGCTACCGGTAGCGGGTCTGCATATCGACACCAGTCAAAGCAGAGCGGAGGTCAATCAGGTTATCGATTGGTTACCGAAACACAAGATCCTCTCTCTCGGTATCATCGATGGCCGGAATATCTGGAAGAGTGATCTGAATGAGCTATTGGATTGGTTAGAGCCCATTCACTGCCGCCTTTATGATCGATTATGGCTTGCACCCTCCTGTTCACTTTTACACGTCCCCATTGAATTGGAAAGTGAAGATCAACTCGATCCTGAGATCCGATCCTGGCTCAGCTTTGCCAATCAGAAACTCGATGAACTGAGTACGATCGCCACCGCACTCAATCATGGTCGTAAAGCAGTAGCGACCGCTCTTGATGAGAATGCCAGTGCTATCCTCGGACGAAAGCAATCCCTGCGGGTGCATAAATCAGACGTTCACAAGCGATTGACCGAAATCACAGCTTCCATGGCCCAACGTCAAAGCCCCTACTCAATCCGCCGTCAACGCCAAACTGATCGATTTCAATTACCACTCTTCCCAACAACTACCATTGGTTCTTTTCCTCAAACCAACACGATCAGGCAGTGTCGTCGCGACTATCGAAACGGAAAGATCACATCGGTTGAATATGATTTAACTATGCAGCAGGAGATCGTCTACTGCATTAGGCAACAGGAAAAAATCGGCTTGGACGTTCTTGTACACGGCGAGGCAGAACGCAACGACATGGTGGAATACTTCGGTGAGCAGCTTGATGGTTTCACCTTCACACGCTTTGCTTGGGTCCAATCATATGGCTCCCGCTGCGTAAAGCCTCCGATTATTTTTGGTGATATCGAACGCACCAAGAACATGACCCTCGACTGGATTGGATATGCCCAGTCGCTTACAGACAAACCGGTAAAAGGTATGCTTACCGGCCCAGTCACTATGCTCAACTGGTCCTTTGTGCGTGACGACCAGCCCTATGCCAATACCTGCTTGCAATTGGCACTAGCCCTGCGTGACGAGGTACTGGCATTGGAAGAGGCCGGTATTCATATTATTCAGATCGATGAGGCCGCATTAAGGGAAGGCTTACCGCTGCGACATGGTGAATGGCAAAGCTATCTCGACTGGGCAGCACAAGCTTTCAAAATATCCGCTAATGGTGTGCAGGATTCCACCCAAATCCACACTCACATGTGCTACTCGGAGTTCAACGATATTATCGAGGCTATTGCTTCGATGGATGCTGATGTGATTACAATCGAGACATCCCGATCCAACATGGAACTACTCGATGCGTTTAATACATTTGATTATCCCAACGAGATCGGTCCAGGTGTCTATGACATCCATACGCCAAACATACCCGGTACAGAAAGTATATTGACTTTAATGCAGCAGGCATTGAAATACATTCCCCCTGAACGCTTGTGGTTAAATCCGGACTGTGGACTCAAGACCCGTCAATGGCAAGAAGTCATTCCAGCGCTTGAAAATATGCAACAGGCAGCCCGGACCCTGCGTGAATGCTACTTCAGCAATTCCGCTAAAACAGTCTCTTCCCCTTGTTAATCGGGTATCAGGGCCTGTAGAACAGGCCGCGGGTGGACGTCCATCCCCCCAAAGGCCCGCATCATAATCACTGCATATTGCACAAGGGTGCGGCCCTGCCGCACCTGGGAGCCTGTCGGACTTAGGATGAATCTACTGAGCATATGCAGATCGATATGCATTGTTTTCTGTAGGATATAACTGCATAACAGGCTATACTCACCCCCTCACCAACAGTGGACAATCAATTGCACAAACGCAGACCCATTCAAAAAGTACTGGTGGTAATAGCCGCCATCAGTTATCTCGCCGCTATCGCCTGTGGAGTTGCTGCCTTCTATTTTGGAAAGGGCACATATGATCCGATTACTGCCAGCCTGATGGCCAGCGTTGTGTTTTTCGTTGGTGTAGGAATTGTATTGCACGTCATCAGCAATACTGATCTTCCGAATCTAAAGATTGAACAATAGTCATCTGACCAGCTATCCAGGCTTAGAACTCACCCAACTAGCGGATGCTTCAATCGTACGGCTATTGTTTATCTACGAGAAGCGCAGCCAAACCCATCCTTCGCTGGAAACGGCCCGTACCTTACCCCATGATCAAAACGGGCACCTTCCAGATCATAACCATTACATTCACCCGTCACTAGGAAATGATCGAGATCTGTTTTATCCCAAGCAACCAGAGAGGTTACTGATATCAATAAAAGGCCAGCCAGTATCCATCGACCATCACACATAACAATCTTCCTTAACGGTTGAGCATTACGAAGTTAGACCCGACCACTCTCAAAATCCCCCCTTTTGAAACATCTCAAATCCATAGCCAGATTATGGTTAAGCGATGACTTACAGCACCTATTCAATATGCTGACTGAGAACGCCCCCAATATTTATCAATGCCATTTTCGAAGCAGATGAATCATTCGATAAGGTCAGCCGGTGCCGCGAAAGCTGACAAGGATAACTTGGATACCCTATTAACCAACTGTTTTTATTGGATATAATATAAACAATTTGGACCGATAAGAAACGACCAACTGGCAAAGAGCACATTATTCGTCTATGTTTAGGGAACGAATTGGCGTGGGTTTTCGGCCCTTACGCTACGGCTGGCATGCCAATATAAGAACGAAAATGGCACATCAAGACAACTATGGCACTGACATGACCCTGGGCATTTTGTCATACGCCAACAGATCGCATGTCCGGACAGAAAGGTATGGGCTGCCCCTCTCTTGCGGGACCCACCTCTCAACACACTGCTTCTCTAACGCAGCTGAACGAAGTGTCGGCTGTTTTTTCATAACCACAAAAAATCATCCAATCCGGAGGTTATTCGATGTTGATCAAACGTAGATCGATGCTGGCCGGCAGTATCGCTGCCTTAACCCTGCTACTGGCTCTTCCCGGTGCAGCCAATGCCGCTAAGCGTCTAGTGTTCAGTGGTGGTCCAGCTGGCGGGACATTTCAGGTAGTCGCCAATGCAGTACAGGTCTTCGGACCGGTTAAAGAATCCAAGGATTTCAAATTAAAAGCCCAATCTTCCGCAGGATCAGTTGAAAATCTGCGTAAGGTTAACAAGGGTCGCGCCGATTTTGGTGTGGTCTATTCCGGCCATGTCTTTCTTGGGCGCGAAGGTAAACTGAAGAACGACACCAAGAAGTATGAAGACGTCCTCGCTGTCTCATACTTGTATGGTGCCCCGGCCCAACTGGTCACCAAAAAGGGTTCCGGCATCAAGAGTGTGAAGGATCTGAAAGGTAAAAAGGTAGGCGTGGGTAATGCCGGTTCCGGCGCATTCGCCAACTGTGAACTGTTCTTCAGCCACATGGGCGTATGGGAGAACGTGGAACGGAATGCCATGGGCTACAATGACGCCGCCGCTGCCTTCGGTAACAACCAACTCGATGCCTTCTGGCTCTTTACTGCATTCCCTAGTGGTGCGGTCATCATGGCTGCCCAGACCAACGACATCGAACTGGTGAATGTTGGTAAGGACGCAGAAGAGAGTGGTTTCTTTGAGCAATACCCCTACTTCACAAAGCTGGCGATTCCTGCCGGCACATACAAGGGCGTTGAAGAGGAATCCCCATCGTTCCAGGATTCGGCCCTTTGGGTGGCCAATGCCAAGGTGTCGGATGATGATGTCTACAATCTGCTCTCCATGATCTACACGGAAGAGGGACTGGCCCACATGGTCGCCCAGAAAAAGACTTTCAAGGAGATGGCCATAGAGACAGGTGTGAATGGTATCGTGACCCCGATGCACCCGGGTGCAGAGAAGTTCTGGAAGGAAAAGGGTTTACTGTAAAAAATAAAAAGACGCCGGAAGCACGACATCTTGCGATGTCGTCTTTCGGCATTCCTTTATCTTAGCTTGCGGATATCACGATGCTCTACGAAAAACTCCATCGAATCGAACAGATAACGTTCGACGCCATGGCGCTGTTCCTGGTGCTCTTCTACTCCTATTCTTCCGTATTTGAGCCCGCAGCAACTCAGTATACCACCGCGGTATCTACATTATCATCACCTACATATTGGTGTTCATGCTCTATCGCACACCCACTGTCTGGGGCCGAGTATGGGACTACATACTGATCGCCGCATCAATAGGCTCCATTGGTTACTGGATTTTCAACTTCGAGGAGATCAACTATCGCGCCGGTGCGGAGACCGAACTGGATAAATGGATCGCCATGGTCGGTGTGCTGATCGGCATCGAACTGGCTCGTCGGGTAGTCGGTAGTGTGTTCGTCATCATCGGTACAATCATGATTATGTACGGGGTATTCGGTGAGTATGCGCCTGAGATAATTTCTCATGCAGGTGATACCTTCCCGGACTTGTGTACCAGCATCTTCTATAAGAGTGATGGTGTATTCGGCATCATGGCCAATGTGTTGGCTACATATATCATCCTGTTTGTGATATTCGGTGCCTTTCTGGAGAAGAGTGGAGCTCAACGCTTTTTCATCGATTTTCCACTGGCCGCTGTCGGCCACAAGATCGGCGGCCCGGGTAAGGTCTCAGTGATTGCCAGTGGACTGTTCGGCTCCATATCCGGTAGTGCCATTGCCAATACCGTATCCACCGGCGCCTTCACCATCCCGATGATGAAAAAGGCCGGGTTCAAACCCCATGTGGCCGGCGGCATCGAACCGGCGGCTTCTATTGGCGACATGTTCATGCCCCCGATCATGGGTGCAGGCGGTTTCATCATGGCGGAACTGACTGGTGTGCCCTACTCCCAAATCATGCTGGTGGCGATTTTTCCTGCCTTTATGTATTTCTTCAGTGTCTTCGTCATGGTCCACAGCGTTTCAATATCGTGGGAGAAAGATCCAAGGAAAGCGCTAAAGAGATCTTTAAAAAAGAGTGGTTCTACATACTGCCACTGTTGATGATCACTATCTTCATGTTGTATGGCTATTCACCCGGTTACTCCGCTATCCTGGGTATTGTCACCTGCATCGTTGTCAGCTGGTTCCGCAAGGATACCCGCATCGACCTGAAAGGCTTCCTGGATGCATCCCGTGCCGGTGCTGAATCAAGCTTGAAGATCGGCGGTACTGTGGGGGTCATCGGTATTATCATCGGCGTCCTCACCTACAGCTGCCTGGTGCTCACCTTCGCTGATATCGTCATCGAACTGGCCGATGGCGAACTGTGGCTGACCATCCTGCTGATCGCATTGGCCTCGCTGATTCTTGGTATGGGTGTCCCGGTAACCGCTGCCTATCTGATTACCGCAGTGGTTGCAGTACCGGCCCTGACTGAACTGGGCGTCAATCCAATTGCCGCTCATATGATCGTCTACTGGCTGTCGCAGGACTCCAATATTACACCACCGGTCTGTATCGCTGCCTTTGCCGGGGCCACCATTGCCAAGGCAAATATGTGGAAAACTGCTTTCACCTCATTTAAGTTCGCAAAATTTCTCTACCTGGGACCCTTCCTGTTTGGCTATGTACCCGGCTTTACACTGAATGGCAGCACGACAGATATTGCTGTGAGCTTTATATTGATCCTGCTCGGCACC
>JAHXHU010000419.1 GCA_025656375.1 Candidatus Thiodiazotropha sp. (ex Ustalcina ferruginea)
ACGGCAGGGGCATGAATAGGCTGTCAAAGATCGAGTGTCTTTTATGCCTGGGACGCATAAATGACATCACGAGATCGAAGACTCACTTGGCATCGGTCGTAATTTTCGATTTTCGGGGACAATAACATGAAAAATATCTCGGCTAGGCCATTGGTTTGGTTTATCTTCAGTGCGTTCTTCCTTATGTGCTCAACGCCCACTCAGAGTGCGGAAAGTGGTGTTGGTATGCTGCTGGGCGAAGCGATTCCGCCGGGGTTCGACCCCGAGACGGGTAAACGTATCATACCCAATCAGCGTTGCCTGAAATGTCACGGCGATGAAAACGAGAAGACAGACACCCGGGATGACGGCAGTATCGTTGATATCTATGTCGAACCGCACAAGATAAAGGATAGTGTTCACGGCAAGCAGGACTGCACCAATTGTCATGTCACTGTCACCCGGGTTCCACATCGAGAGGCACCCGAAGTCGTGGTCGGCTGCGTGGAGTGTCATCGCCAGACCTGGGCCGATCACAAGGATGATCCCGAAGGCAGACACGAACGCCTGGGGGTGGTGGTCGAGCAGATTGACAGCTTCATGACTTCGATTCATGCACGTCCCAACACGCGGGATCAGTCCAGCACCAATGCGACCTGTTACGATTGTCACGATGCTCACAATATCGGGTCTTTGGGCAGTCACCAGCGTGCCGAGCATCGTCTGGAAAATCCTGAGGTATGCGGGGCCTGTCACCGAAAGCAGTTGTCTGCATACCGTGAATCCGATCACGGTAAGGCGGTGCTCGAGAAAGGTGACAGTGAGTCCGCCGTGTGTTCCGATTGCCACACCACCCACGATATCGACTCTCCGGAGGGTGGATCGGTGATGTTGACCATCACCGAAAACTGTGGCAGTTGCCACAAGGATGCTCAAAAGAGTTATCGATCTTCCTATCACGGCCAGGTTAACAAACTCGGCTATACCCATTCCGCCAAATGTTTCGATTGCCATGGTGGGCACAAGGTCCGCAGTGTGGATGACCCGACTTCCACAATCCATCTGGATAATCGCCTCGAGACCTGCAACAAGTGCCATGAGGATGCTCCAGAGGGCTTCCTTGGTTTCCATGCCCACGGACATGGGAACGATTTCGAGAAATACCCGGGAATATGGATCGTCACCAAATTCATGCAATTGCTTATCATCGGCGTGCTGGGATTCTTCTGGGTGCATGTGATCTTATGGTTCTATCGCGAGTACCAGGATCGTAAGGCGGGCAAGAGCTTTGCTCACCCCCGGCCAGGTGAGGATACCGTCTATGTCCGTCGTTTCACTGCAACCTGGCGCTGGATACATCTGCTCTTCGCTGTCAGCACCATGATTCTGGTGCTGAGCGGTACCACCCTGCTGTTTTCACATACAGCATGGGCAGGCATCGTCATGGCGATGCTCGGTGGTCCCGAGGTGGAGGCCATCCTGCATCGTACCGCCGCCACGATTTGGATTGGTGTGTTTCTGTTGCATTTTATCCTCGCCATGAGCAACATCATGCGTAACCGGGATACCTTCCGCTGGTTTGCACCCAGTTCCATGGTACCGAACATGCAGGACTTGCAGGATGTAGGTGCCATGTTCAGTTGGTTCTTCGGTCGTCGAGAGCGTCCGAACTTTGACCGCTTTACCTACTGGCAGAAGTTCGACTATTGGGCCCCCTTCTGGGGTGCGGCAGTCATTGGCTTCAGTGGCATCATGTTGTTCGCGCCTAAGCTGACCGCCACTTTTCTACCGGGATGGATATTTAATATCGCCACCATCGTGCATGCAGAAGAGGCCCTGCTGGCAACCATGTTCCTGTTCACCGTGCACTTCTTCAATTCGCATTTCAGGCCCGATCGTTTCCCAATGAGCACTATCATGTTCACCGGTGCTGTTCCACTGGAAGAGTTTAAGTTTGAACACCGCGTGGAGTATGAGCGCCTGAAAGCGAGTGGTGAACTCGAAAAGTGCCTGATCAAGCCGCCCTCCGAGGCTATGGAGAAGGGTTCGCGCGCCTTGTCTGTGGTCCTCATCTTTGCAGGCCTGGGGCTGCTTACCCTGGTGTTCATCGGTTACCTGACCATGCCAAGTTGATGGCAAGGGAAAAGACCCGTTTACCACTATTCCATGCGGCTGACACCTGGTGAAAACAGGTGTCAGGTCAACGGTTCCACAAGCACAGTCAGTTGTGGGTTGAAAACGACGGAGAGATCAGTTCATGAGAAGAAAAACAGTATTTGCCATCCTGTCCTTGCTGGCCTTAGCACCGGTAATCACCCAGGCAGCCGGTCCCACGGCCGCCGCCCTGGCCTTCACCTGTGCAGGTTGTCACGGCACTGACGGCTCCAGCGTTGGGCCATCCAGTCCATCCATTGCGCAAATGGACCCGGAGGTCTTTATCGATGCCATGCAGGCCTACAAGGGAGATCAAAGCAATTCCACCATCATGAATCGTATTGCCAAAGGCTACAGTGACGAGCAGATAAAAGGCATGGCCTGGTTTTTTGCCAAGCAGAAGTTACGTCTTCAACCCCAGCAGCACGATCCGCAGTTGGCCAGGCTCGGCGCTGAGCTGCATGACAAATATTGTGAGAAGTGTCATGAAGACGCCGGTCGTCCAGGAGATGCCGGTACTCTCGCGGGGCAGTGGATGCCTTATCTGGGATACACAATGGCTGACTACATCGCGGGAAAAAGACCCTATCCCAGAAAGATGCAACGCAAGGTAGACGCAGCAATCAAGGATCAGGGGGATAAAGCCACCTCAGCATTGATCCACTACTACGGCAGCCAGCACTGAACCACGCAGAAGGAAACCAAGTATGAGTGATTTCAATCGCAGAGATTTCATCCGCCTGGCGACTGGCGCTACCCTGGCCAGTGGTGCCCTGGGTTTTCCCGGTTTGCTGCTTGCCGCCACGCCCAAGGTGGTGGTGGTAGGTGGCGGTGTCGGAGGATGTACTGTCGCAAAGTACCTCCGCAAGCTGGACCCGAAGCTGGAAGTTACCCTGATCGAGACCAAAAAGACCTACACCTCATGCTTCATGAGTAACGAGGTATTGAGCGGTGACCGAACCCTAGAGTCCCTCACCTTCGACTATGAGGGGCTAAAGCGTCATGGGGTGAATGTTGTGATTGATTATGTATCCGCAATCGACCCAAGTAAGAAGTTGGTTTTCACTGCTGGCGGTGATCAATTCGGCTATGACGCCTGTGTGGTCTCACCAGGGGTGGACTTCAAGTGGGAGACTATCGAAGGTTATGACGAGACGGTGGCCGAAACCATCCCCCACGCTTGGTTCGCCGGTCCGCAGACCCTGACCCTGCGCAGGCAGATCGAGTCAATGCCCGAAGGTGGGAAGGTGATCATCGTGGCCCCGCCGAATCCCTTCAAGTGCCCACCTGGACCCTACGAACGTGCCGCGCAGATTGCCATGTATTGCAAGCACCACAAACCCAGGGTGAAGATCATTATCTTGGATCCTAAGGATCGCTTCTCCAAGCAGGGCCTGTTCAGACAGGGCTGGTCCCAGCTTTACGGCTTTGGTACGGAAAACAGCATGATTGAATGGATCGGTGCAGCGGGAGGCGGCACAGTGGAGGCAGTCGATCCTTCAACCCGCACCCTGCAGGCTGAGATCGAGGAGTTCCAGGCGGATGTCATCAATATCATTCCGCCTCAGAAGGCCGGCAAGGTGGCCTTTGCCTCGGACTTGGTGGATGGGGATTGGTGTCCGGTGAACAAGCTCACCTTCGAGTCCTCCCGTCACCCGAATGTCTATGTGCTGGGCGATGCATCAAGCGCGGCTAAGATGCCAAAGTCAGCTTACGCTGCCAGCTCCCAGGCCAAAGTAGCGGCGGCAGCCATCGTCGCTCGGTTCAACGGTATAGAGCCCGGTGAGCCGACCTTTGTTAATACCTGCTACAGCATTCTGGGTGATGAGCATGGTATCTCTGTGGCCGCGGTCTACGCCTTGAACAGGGACAACAATACCATTGAGTCCATCAAGGGGGCAGGTGGCCTCTCACCCATGGATGCTTCACCGGAGCAGCGCAAAAGGGAAGTAAGCTATGCCCATAGTTGGTTTAAGAACCTCATTGAGGACATGATGATGTAAGCTGGCAATCGGGAAGCGCTATTTTCTATAGTGCTTAAACAGCTCGATCAACAATCCCACCAGTAGACCCAGGGCCACATTAAACAGGACACACACAATACCTGTGATGATAATGACAGACCTGTCAGCTGTGGAGCCTGATAAAAGCTGTTTACTGCCGGCAAGCTCGATGCCTGCAAATATCAGTAGTGCACCGACGGCGGAGAGTGGAATCAGCGTCAAAACCTTTAATGCGTCCGGCCCTAATAGAATACCAACCGATAGGCAACTGATACCGAAGATGGCCGGTGCTACCCAGGTGCGTGCACCGAAACGGTGTTGTACAACCAGTCCGCCGGCACCATGACACATAGGGAAGGCGCCCAGCGGCGCCAGCAATAGATTGAGCGCCCCTGTGGTGACCCCGAGTCGTGTCGGCGTGATACGGCGCTGCCCATGGGGAAAGAGTCGGATTGCAATCGCGGCAGTCGCAATGATTGCATTGGTCAATGTAAGTGATAATTGGGGTAACAGTATCGTACGTGTTGATTCCCATACCTCCAACCATTCGATACTGACCATCCTGGGAAGGTGGAAACCCATTGAAATAACCGGTAACTGATCGAAGTTATTGATGACACTCCAGGTGCTGGCTCCAATGATGACGATGACAGCTGCGAATGGATTAAGTGGTGTCGGAAGCAGTAGCAACAATAAACCTATCGCTATTACACCAATCAATGGTTCCTGAAGCATCAATTCTGCACCAGCCCACGCAAGTATCAGCCCCACACCGAGTTGGACGCCTGAAAGTACTGATTTCGGTATCTTCTTACCTATGTAGCTGACCACTCCGGTAATGGAAAGAGTGAATACAACCAGACCGAGTAGAAGTCCACTGGCTGCGATTGTCCCGGCACTGAGATTTTGTGAAATGACAACAGCCGCTACTACCTTCATTGGCTGGATAGGAATTGGGCGACGGTAAATCACTGCTACAGCAATAGCAAACAGACCAAAACCGATAAAAAGGCCAGAGGGATCGATTTGTTGCAATGTAAGTACTGCGATGACAATAGGCAGGAATGTGCCAAGATCGGCGAATGCGCCTGATAGTTCGCCGCTAATATGTTTCAGTCTGCTCACTTGAAGTCCTGAACGCAATATATTGGGTTGTCGGGTTAATAGTACTACTTTGAACCCGTCATTCCGGCGGATGCCCACATCAGTCCGGAATATATTTCTTTGACCAGAGCCCAGGTTTTACGCTTATCGTCTGGTAAGAATATCTACGACTTAACTGCCAAACTCGAATAATCTTTGTCATGATCATCAAGAGATGGGTGGGGCAGGCCCCACCCTACGGTCCATTTCCAGGTGTAGGGTGGGATCCTGCCCCACCGTAAGACACTGAAAGTTTGAGTCTCATCCGTGGCATATTGTGACCAAACAGAAACACAGCCTTACTTCCAGGTCAATCGTCTTCACTTCTTCCGGACATTAGCGGGCATTCGCCTGAATGACGAGGTGATGCGATTTCGGCTGTGAATGTTGGATTGATGCGTTAAGTCTTCTAACAAATGACAATCTATCTTACCTGACTATGAGGAGAAGATTCCGGCCACACAATACGCTCCCATAACGCCCTCAAACGTTCACCCTTGGATGGGTTTAGCCATCCTATATAGGCAATTCTACCTGCCAGGTGGGATCTGTAGTCATGATGACCCTCTCTGTTTTGACTGTCAGGTCCAAAGCGTATGCAGTTGAAAAGCGTTGCTTTCAGCAGGTCGAACTCTCTGCGGGGTGGGTTCGGTTTTTCGTTTAACACAATTCCGGCAAGTCGTTGGCATTGAGATCGGGTATTCAACCGGGTCTTATGATGATTAATTGTGAAGCCTTCATCTAGGGCAATCGCTCCGACCAATCCTTGTAGAAAAGATGCCGAGTGCATCAATTTAGCCGAGCCGGAAAAGGCCAGGTCGTCAGCATAGCGTGTATATTCGAGGCCAAAGCGTTCGGCCGCACCCTTTAGACGGCAGTCGAGCCGCCATGCACAGAGGTTGGCAATGGCGGGTGAAGTGGGTGCTCCTTGAGGGAGGTGTTTAAACTGCAACTGTTTTTTCTTATCCCAGGAAAGTGATTGATAGGGGGTGCCGGCGAGTGACGGAGAAATGGCATGGGTACAAAGCCCTTGCAACAGTCTAGCGACCCGCCGTGGATAACCCAGGCGTTGAAACAGCGCAGTGATGCGGGGTGTTGGTACCGAGTGAAAAAAGTCTTTTAAATCCATGCGCATGACGACCTCCTTGCCCACGTGAGGTGCTACAAAGGTCAAACAGGAACGATGCCGTCTGAAGCCGTGTGCACTGGGGTGGGGTGGAACACGGTTCAATAATTCACTCAAAAGTTGTCGCTGAATCGCTTTTAACCGGGATTTTGGTATTTCGATTAACCGATTTTTACCGGATGGTTTCACTAGCCAATTGTATCGATAGTGATGGCGCTTCGGCTCAATAACTTTATGCTGTCGTCCTTCGATATCTGCAAACCAAGCCAATTCGTAGTCGAGAAGGCTTAGCCACTGTTGGAGATCCTTCCAGGTCGCGAGTTGTGGTAAGGGAAAGGTGGTCATGTTGTCAGGCAGAGACCCCATGACGGGTGGATCGAATAATATCCTGGGTCCAGGCCTTCCCTTGATCTCCTCAAGGGCCAGTCGAATCTGTTCGTCACCCAGTAGAAAAGAGATGAGTTGTGATCTGCTGGGAGGTGATTTTTCGTCGAAATGAAAGAGTAGACGTGCAACCAGTCGTTTTGGGTCAGGGAGGCTGTCAACCAGAGATCGGGTGAGGCGACTCTGCAATGCCTCTTTGTCCCAGCTCCCGGTGATAAGTGAGTCGGCCAGTCGCTGGATATTTATCTTGAAACTGGCCAATCCTTTTCCTCTTTTTTTCCTGGTAGGAACCTTGTTTAGTCGACTAATCAACCTATTCATTTAGTCAAATGAAAGTGTGCGACCGGCCTCCGACCTATCTCGTATGGCCGGTACGTAACTGCGTACAGCGCAGCGACGTACCGGCAATGGAATGGCTGATGTAAGACTCATCCCCGGGGTTTCCCCGGAGAGTTCATCGACCTGCATAATGCTGAATCGAGGAACTGCTCGGAGTACCGGTCGCAGGATCATGTTGAAAGCAATGAGGGCTGAAGTCAAGCTGCGCAATCTGGAAATACTGATTCTCAATGGATATTCATATACCGATTGCAGAATGGGGGAGACGAGGCATATATTGGTATCTCTGTCGAAACAGTATCACCAGACAAGGGGCATTTTTTGAAAACGCGTATCGGGATAAATGGTTTCGGCCGTATGGGGCGTCTTGTGCTCCGTGCTGGCTGGCATGATGAATCATACAGGTCAATGAGATTGCAGGCGATATCACCTGTTCTGCACATCTGTTGCAGTTCGATTCGGTGCACGGTACCTGGGGTGTCGCTTGTGATTCGGATGAGAAAAACATCCTGGTGGCCGGCACACAGCTGGCCTATAGCTCAAACGCGGATATTGGCAGTACCGATTGGTCAGGCTGCGATATTGTTATCGAGGCCACAGGGAAACACCATAAGAAACCGGAGCTTCTGCAGGCCTATTTCGATCAGGGTGTGAAAAAGGTGATCGTTGCAGCACCGACCGAAGGGGCGCTGAATATCGTTTACGGTATCAACGATAATCTCTACAACCCTGACACGCACCACTTGATCACAGCCGCATCCTGCACCACCAACTGTCTTGCCCCGGTGGTGAAGGTCATGCATGAAAAGATCGGTATCCTGCAAGGTTGCATGACCACCATTCACGATATAACCAACACCCAGATCATCGTCGATAAAGGGCATAAGGATCTACGTAGGGCCCGTGCCTGCGCTCAGTCACTGATCCCCACCCCACCACCACCGGATCGGCGAAGGCCATCACCAAGATCTTCCCCAAACTTGAGGGTAAACTGAACGGTCATGCCGTTCGGGTGCCATTGCTGAACGGCTCTTTGACCGATTTCGTCTTTCAAGCGGCCCAGAATGTGACAGTAGAAGAGATCAATGGCTATTTCAAAGCGGCGGCCGAAGGTGAGCTGAAAGGCATTCTGGGTTATGAAGAACGGCCACTGGTTTCAGTGGATTATGTCAATGAATCACGCTCATCGGTTATCGATGCCCTATCGACCATGGTGGTCGATGGTTCACTGGTAAAACTCTACGCCTGGTATGACAATGAGTGGGGGTACGTAAACCGTCTGATCGATCTGACGCATAAGGTGTCGGCCAGCCTGTAATGGATCAGGGTTTACGCAATTACATGGTTGTCACGGGCGGTTATTGGGCGTTTACCATTACCGATGGTGCCATTCGAATGCTGGTGGTGCTCTACTTCCACCTGCTTGGCTATTCACCCTTTGAAGTGGCGATGCTGTTTCTCTTCTACGAGTTTTTCGTCATCGTAACCAATCTGGTCGGTGGTTGGCTTGGCGCACGCATCGGTCTTAACCTGACCATGCACATCGGCATGGGGCTGCAGGTGTTGGCTCTCTCGGCATTGACGGTCCCCGATCCCTGGCTCTCGGTGCCTTATGTCATGTTGGCCCAGGCCCTGTCAGGCATTGCCAAGGATCTGAATAAGATGTCGCCAAAAGCATCGGTCAAGACCATGGTGAGCGACGGGGGAGAGTCCAAGCTCTTTAAATGGGTGGCTGTGTTAACCGGTTCCAAGAATGCGCTCAAGGGTGGTGGCTACTTTATCGGTGCCGCATTACTGGAGTTGATAGGCTTTCGGGGCGCGCTGGCGATACTGGCCGTCATGCTGCTGCTGGTTTTGATTGTCACTGCATTCCTGCTCCCATCGGGACTGGGCAAGATGAAATCGAAGCCGAAATTCAGCCAGGTCTTCTCTCGGATTGCTGCCATCAACTGGCTGTCAGCGGCACGCTTCTTTTTGTTCGGTTCACGGGATGTCTGGTTTGTGGTGGGTCTGCCGGTCTTCCTCTATGAAGTGCTCGGTTGGACGTTCACCCAGGTTGGCGGATTTCTTGCGCTATGGATCATCGGTTACGGTATTGTCCAGGCAAGCGTACCCAAATTAGTTCGGCGCACCCATCACGGAAGAGGGCCTGGCGGAAGCACAGCACGTCTCTGGGCCTTCCTGCTTGCCCTGTTTCCCGCAGCCATTGCGATAGGACTGCAGTCGGGATGGCCGGCCGATCAGGTGTTGGTGATTGGCTTGATCCTGTTTGGTATCGTCTTTGCCATTAACTCGGCCGTTCACTCCTATTTGATACTGGCCTACTCGGATCATGAAAAGGTTGCCATGAATGTGGGCTTCTACTATATGGCCAATGCGGGTGGGCGGTTGATCGGTACGATACTATCGGGTTTGATCTATCAACTCTACGGTCTGGCAGGTTGTCTCTGGTGGTCAGCCGGCTTTGTTCTCCTGGCAGCTGTTCTATCTTTCGGTTTGCCGGAGGTTAAGAAAAAGGCGGCTGCGTAGGTTTTATGTCCTACTGGATGCACAGTTAATAGTCAGTCGGGTGTCGTCTCGAACTGAAGTGTGTGATCGTAAATACATTCATTGTTGACCCCATTCAGAGGGAAACTTGGTCTGTTGAAACCGCAGTACTAAGCAAACTTTTGGCGACGAATACAGGATTTTCTGTATAACAGACGACAGTAGCCGATATCGACTCGAAGCTGATAGTTGCTTTTACAGATACATTACCGTTTGGAAGATCTGAACATTATACTTATGGTCAAGTTAAGAAAACCGTGTTGGAATGCAAGCTAAATCAAGCGTATATTTTCTATGCGTATGCTATGTTTTTATCTTCAGATGATTATGATAAATATGTGTTATATAAAGGTGAAGATGTACCAAGATTCTCTGAATTAAGAGAAGAGTTGGCAGACAGGTTTTTCGATGGAAATATTGATTTTGATGCTGTTTCGATGAATGAACATATTTCCACCAATAACCATGGTTTTGACTCTAATAGCATGGATGGTGGTAGCGATATTGGTACAAGTGATGGTGGTAGTGGAGATGGATAAAGATACCTGATTACCCATAAATCTCAGCCAATCTCAGGAGAGGATAAGGCATTGGTGGTGTGCGTAAAGCAACAAGGAGCAGCCGCTCAATCATTTCTGGAAGATTGAAACGGCGATTAAATCGATACTCGAATTCTGCCAAATAACGAGGCACATGTTTTTCACGAATAGCATGAAAAGTTCCCAGCAAAGAATTCTTGATGTTACCAAGCATGGTATTCACCCATTTGAAGATGGAATGCTAAGTACTAAGGAACATCTGAATAAGTCATGCGAGAGTTCCCAGATAATTTGAGAGATATAACTCTTGAAGAAATTAGGAAGGGAAACAGTGCCGATTACAAAAAGGCATGGAAACTATTAAATGATAAGCGATTCCAAAAGTAGGTCTATTTGTGTATTACTCAGTCAGTATTATGTACAAGAGTGAACGAAGTGACTCTGAATCTCCGTTATGGGAAGAACGCATAATTATGGTTTCTGCACTAGACGAAATAGAAGCTGAAAAAAAAGCGATAAAATTTGCAAAAAAATACGAAACCACATTCGATGCCACGAACTCGGTGAAGGTCACATGGAGTTTTTATCAAGTCGAACGTGTATTTGCTATTGATGATGATATTGAAGATGGAGTGGAACTATTCTCACGTTTCTTAAGAAATACTGAGGCGTTAAGTATTCTTACCCCATTTGATGACTAACTAGACAAAAGTTGAGTCCATTGCTGGGGCCAACAAAACCACTGTTTACCAGTACGATCTGGCCGGAAGACTGGTCTATACTCATATTATTTAGCGACGGTGGGACGGATTGTGCGAGGTGGAATGCTACTATGAGAGAACTGGCCCCCTTGCCGTGGACTGGAAAGATGGCATACTTCAAATGGGACACATACGGTTGGGCGACCTGGAACAATTGTACCTCCAGGTGGAGTAATAAGTACATTCATTGAAAACAAAGTGGGGAGTGGCTACACGTTTGGAGATGTGCACGATTCTAAAGACTGGCCCAGGTAGCCCAAGTTGGAAACCATGAGGTTGGTAAAAATTGAATAGTAAAGATATGGATGATCAAGAAGTTTTCGAGCAATCCTATTGGAATTTTATTACTGCGCTTGATCTGATGGCAAAAGACGCGGAAACTCAGTGTGAAGTCATGGATTACTATAATGTCGCATGTGAGCTAAAGGATGATATAGCTGTTGGATATTATATGTTGGAAATAGCCTCTGGAAAGCTATCGGATGTTCAACAAAATGCAATCCGTAATTTCTTGACAGAAGTGGAAAAGATACCGGGTTATCTATTCGCATAGATATAGATAGTCTGAAGAATATGAGCGATCCATGCTGGGCGCATATTCGCAATGAGGCAAGTCAGCTTATCCAAATTCTTAAGCCAGCAACAATACGTAATGAGTCTTTCTATAGGAAATAGTATTCAGAAATATTCAGGGACAGACCACGGTTTATTAAGTAGCGAACACCCCACCCAAGCCCCGCAAATGTGGGGCTTTGTCGTTATTGGTTTCTGGGTATTTTCTCAGTCTCCAAATGCTGGCGTTTATGAATGACGGCCAGCACTTCGATCAGGTTATCGGACTTGATCTCATACAAAATCATGTAAGTCAAATCAGAGATCAGTCTAAGATCACTAAGATCCTAAGATCAGGGGGTCAAGTTGCTTGATTAAGAAAACTTGCTATACTTTTCTGTATGCCAAGGCCCCCAAGAATAGAATTTAAAAATGCCTTCTACCATGTAATGAATCGTGGTCGAGCGAGACAGGTTGTTTTTCATGATGAACAATATTATCAGGCATTTTTAAAGACCCTTTGTGATGTAAAGCAACGATTTCACTGTGTGATCCATGCCTATTGCCTAATGGGAAATCATTATCATCTTCTCTTGCAAACCCCGAATGCGAACTTAAGCCGCATAATGCGTCATATCAATGGCGTCTATACCCAACGTTACAACCGACTTGGAATCACGGATGGCCCATTGTTTCGAGGGCGTTACAAAACCATACTGGTTGATAGCGATGCTTATCTTTTACAACTTTCCCGCTATATTCACCGTAATCCTATTGATATGAGGAACCCTATGGTCTCTTGCCTGGAGGCATACACCTGGTCTAGTTATCTAGCCTATATCGGAAAAGCCAAGTGGTAATCTCCCCATTAATAATGGGACTCAAAAGTAGTCACTGTTAAGCTGTCTGAGCCAGCTTCTGTATCGGGGTGATTCCACCTAATG
>JAHXHU010000220.1 GCA_025656375.1 Candidatus Thiodiazotropha sp. (ex Ustalcina ferruginea)
TTAGGTGGAATCACCCCGATACAGAAGCTGGCTCAGACAGCTTAACAGTGACTACTTTTGAGTCCCATTATTAATGGGGAGATTACCAAGGCACCACCTATCTCGATGTTGATATAGTCATTATCATCCAGCGTTGGACCGGCATCACCGCTGGGATCCTGATTAGCCCACTCCAATTCAGCCAACAGGGTAAAGCCGTCACTAACCGGATGCTTACCCACGAATCGCAGACCCCAGGTATCCGAATCGAAATTGGCTATACCCGGACCAACACCGACACCCTCTGGAAAAGGCGTACGTGTGTTGTCATCGAAGTCCAACAGATAGCCATAACCGGTCAACTTACCGATGGGAAGCTGATAGGCAACATTGATGAGGTGAGAGTTATTCATTTCATACTCTCTGAATGCTGAATCATCACCGAATAACCGGTTTACACGGTTGAGATAGGCGTATGAAATACTAAGGTTGCTGATTGAACTATTATCGAACCGAAAGGCATCATATGATTGAAAGTTCTGACGCCAAACGATATTACCTACCCAACGATGATTGTCATAGATGATGGCTTGTCGACCCAGCTTGAAAGAGGTATGGCCATTACAGGCCCCCGGCGCGTTCGGACAACCACCTGATGCACTACGCCAGCCGATGTAGGCTTCATTGATCTCTTCGAAGTTGTTATCCGGAATAAGTGCATGTCCCTCAGCGATACGGGAGCCGGCTGGTCCCGGCGGAAAGGACAGGTCTTCATCGACATTGAGCGCCTCGTCACTGCTTAACCGTCTACTCGCCTCTAACTCCAAACGCGCCCAGAAGCCATGAAAACGGGCTCTGGTATAACCCAGTACGGCGCGTAAACTTAATAGCTCTGCATCTTCGGTACCAGCCAAAGGGGACCCTGCAGGGATATCATCCTCGACATCCTCATAACGCAGACGGAGCCACACGTCAGGCTTGCCTGTTGTAAATGCACTGCTGAATTCACCCGTTTCCGGTAACACTTTACCTTGATGTACATTGGAAACATTGGGAAGACCCACTGCACTGGCATTCGGCGCGACGACAAAAGCGATAACCGTCACCAGACATGAAGCGGACTTGAATAATTGCATTGCTCTTTCCTCCTCAGACAATATTGGTTTAGTAGCTTGTTATGCGTGAATTTCAGCTTTTTTATTGCTATGGAGGGAGCGTACTACAGGCTCCCGTGGCGCATCGGAAGCATAAACCTGCTTCCCAATGCTCAATTACCGGTAACCCCTGATTTCACTATTCGCTAACTATTTACCAAGCAAATAGTCTTGTCCAAGACCAAATTCTGATTGACACCATAGGGGTTGGCTACAGGAGGGATTAGCAGATAAATATAGGATACAAAGAAAGGATGCTAGTAAAGGATCACTTCAGATTCATTGTATAGAACTTCTTTAAGTTACTCACCTGAGCGTAGGTGATTGTAAGCAACTTAAGATGCATCAGTTATACGGAACTTTTCTGAAGATTAAATATGACAAGAAGACTCAGAAGTCCAACCAACCATAGTAGTTGTCCCCCTCCTCCTGGGCTATCAAACTTTTTTGCTCCACCAGCATCGTTGAAGACCACCCCATGTTTGAGATCCTCACCATCCAATGAGTTGCAATCATTTGCAGCAAAAGTGTCTTCTCCATCGATTTGAAGCGCCGCATCAGAAAGATCGAAAAAGATATTATCTGTGCAGGCGAGCATCACACGGGCATGCTCAATACCGACACTGGGTAGCTCTACTATCGCAGTTCCATTATTAGGAAAACTCCCCAGTGCCAAGAATTCAAAACCTACATCGTTCATGTCACAAAAGGTGACTGGAGTATCATCCGCGCTTAGGCTGAGCAGACTGACCTGCACAGTTGGACAACTCGTTTCAGTACCAGCCGTAGTCCATTCGATTGAGTGGGATGTACCACCCACATAGATACCCGAGGCATTCAAGTCACCACCGTTAATCTGAAACGGCCCTTGCGTGCTATCGACTTGAATGGTGATGTCATCGTCGGCGACACCACTCTCTCCATCCCGAACAGTTAATCTGAAATTAAGCGTTCTGCTGGTCTCAGGTAGGGTCTCTCCTATATCGCTCTGATTACTGATTAAGTGGCTGAGCTTGGGAAAATAACGTTTTGGTGTGTTCTTTGGCAGGTAGGACCGGAACAGTGGATTGTTCTGATTGGGAACATCCGTACCAATACTCGATGCATCTGTTGCTCCATTGACACCACCGGCATCCATCTCATCCCATTGGTAGGAGAGGCTATCCCCATCCGCATCGGTGGCACTACCGCTCAACCTGAAAGGTGTCGCTGCGGGTATGTTATAGACAGCATCCCCCCCAGCACTGCCGGCATCCACTAAAGGCAAACTGTTTCCAGTGTTCACCACACTGCCACACTGACCACCTTCACCTGATGTAATGAAGGCTTGTATCTGCTGAATACTGATAGCATGAAAACTGGGATCTGAATTCGCTTGCAGATTTTCTTCGGCACAGATCCCGGCATAACTCATAATGGTCGATCCGCTGCCCGGCTCCATAGCTGCTGAAGCAACGCGATTAATCCCACCACAACTTGCCGAGGTGCCATTAAATGAGTGGGTAGCGCTTAACTGGTGACCCAGTTCATGGGCAACAAAATCGATATAGAAAATATCATTATCAGGTATTGGAGTACCTGTGTAGGCTTGCGCTTTGAAACTGCTGCAGGCGGAACTCACACTGGCTAAACCACCCCCAACCGTGCCGAACAGATGGCCGATATCGTAACTATTCGCCCCCAGTGTAAAATCCAGATTCTCCTGGTTTTCAATCAGCATTAAACCGATGCTGCTTGATGTATGGGTATAGGGATCAGACTCTGGGTGTGTATAGATAATGCGATCGTTGTTACCAACCAACTGAAACTGAATCGCCACATCCCGACCGTAGATTTGGTTGATACGATTAATCGCTGTGACTATTTGGGCTAGTGCACTGGCAACGTTGCCGCCAAAACGGGCCGTATATTCACCTGTTGCTGCCACAGCCAGTCGGTAAATGCGTCGTTGATCACCGCTGACTGTGCGGCTTGCTGCCAGGTGAGAAACTTCCGTGTCTAGTTGCTTATTCACCTGCTCGACATCAATCTGTCTGCAGACATGCGGATTGAGCGTTTCCTGTTTATATATCGCATAGTCCCGCTTGTAGTAACTGTGGTATCGACCCATTTCATCAGGATCGATGAATACTGTCCCAGAGGGTGTCGAGAGCATGGCATGGAACCCATGTGGCGTCAGATCAATCCGTCCGCTATTGGCAGGCTCGTCAACCCCCCTGACCCTATAGGTGCGTATCTCGGGATAGCGTGCCGCCAATGGTTGAGACATGACCGGTGACACTTCAACATGGAAACGTTGCATCGCCCCATAGGGCATTGGCAACGCCAGCTCTCTACCCTCACTGCTGGTGAACTCCAGCGGCGCCTGAGAAAGTAGCTGATCCAACGATACGATGTCTGCCTGGAGTGATCGATAGTAAACAGGGTTGGAACTACTCCCCTTTGCAGCAACCCCAATGGCATTCAGATCATGCCATATGCCCGCGGAAGAGAGAGCGGGGAGTCCAATCGCCAGTACCGAAAGAATCCACCTCAAGCATCTGACTAATAACTCCTGCATCGCTGTTCCCTCTTTTTTTAGGCTGGAAATGAATATTTCCGAGACATTAAAATCCTTTTGCTATCAGGGATGCTAACGCACACTTGAGCTCACCCTTTGAGCTTGCCAAGCAGTATCTTATTGACCTGACCGGGATTGGCCTTACCCTGTGTCTGCTTCATCACCTGTCCGACAAAGAAACCAAGCAGTTTATCCTTGCCGGCTCTGAACTGCTCAACTTGTTTGGGATTGTTAGCGATGATCTCATCAATGATCGTTTCGATCTGTCCACTGTCTGTAATCTGTTTGAGTCCTTTTGCCTCAATCACCTTGTCCGCATCACCTTCACCGTTCCACATCGCTTCAAAAACCTGCTTTGCAAGCTTGCCTGAAATGGTGTTATCGGCAATACGTTCGAGCAACCCACCGACCTGCTCCGGTGTGACAGGAGATTGTGACAACGCGATCCCCGCTTTGTTAAGCGCACCCGTCAACTCAACAGTGACCCAGTTGACCGCCATCTTGGCATCTCCGCCGCTGCTGACCACCGTTTCAAAGAAATCGGCCTGGTGACGGCTCTGTATCAACATCAGTGCATCGGCTGAACTCAAACTGTAGTCAGACTCGAAACGCTGTCGCTTTTGATCTGGCAGTTCCGGCATATTCTGTCTGGCTCGCTGCAACTGCTGATCATTGATCTCCACCGGCAGCAGATCGGGGTCGGGAAAATAGCGGTAATCGTTGGCCTCTTCCTTACTGCGCATGGAGCGGGTCTCATCCCGGTCGGGATCGTACAAGCGGGTCTCCTGAACCACCTTCCTCCCGCCCTCAAGCAGATCAATTTGGCGCTCCAGTTCGAAGTTGAGTGCACGTTCCATGAAACGAAAGGAGTTGAGGTTTTTCAACTCGGTACGGGTACCGAATGCCTCCTGGCCAAACGGCCGAATAGAGAGGTTGGCATCAACCCTGAAAGACCCCTCCTGCATATTGCCATCACAGATACCCAGATAGACGACCAATTGATGGATTTTTCGTGCGTAGGACACTGCCTCTTTTATGCTTCGCATATCCGGCTCAGAGACGATCTCCAACAAGGGTGTACCGGTACGGTTGAGATCGATACCACTCATACCATGGAAATCTTCATGCAGTGATTTTCCAGCATCCTCCTCCAGATGCGCCCGGGTTATCCCTATCGCTTTCTGACTGCCATCCTCCAGATCAATGGTCAGTGATCCCTTACCGACGATAGGCAGCTCAAACTGACTGATCTGATACCCTTTGGGTAGATCGGGATAGAAATAGTTTTTACGTGCAAACACTGATCGAGGGCCAATCTCTGCATTGATCGCAAGACCAAATATAAGCGCCATATCGACCACTGCCTCATTCAGCACAGGCAGGACACCGGGAAATCCCAGATCAATGATGCAGGCCTGGGTATTGGGATCGGCTCCGTAGGCGATGGAGGTGCCGGAGAAGATTTTCGATTTGGTGGCCAGTTGGGTGTGAACCTCAAGCCCGATAACGGTTTCCCACTGCATATCTCTAACTCTGTTTGCTTAGTTCAGTCTGAAGCTACGGATTCAAGTTCAGGTGTCAGCCTATGCCACTCAGTCTCCTGCTGGAAACGATGAGCCACATTCAATAGTTTTGCTTCGGTGAAATAGTTACCGATGATCTGTAACCCGACCGGCAATCCATTGACAGGCTCAACAGGGATGGAGACACCGGGAAGTCCCGCCAGATTGGTAGCAATGGTGTAGATGTCATTCAAATACATCGTCACCGGATCATTCACTTTCTCTCCCAGCCCAAATGCAGGTGTTGGGGTTGTCGGCCCCATGATGACATCGACCGTTTCAAAGGCCTGCTTGAAATCATCGGATATCAGGTGCCTGGTCTTTTGCGCCTTCAGATAGTAGGCATCGTAATAACCTGCGGAGAGGGCGTAGGTCCCAATCATGATGCGACGTTTTACCTCTGCCCCGAAACCTTCACCACGGGAACGCTTATAGAGGTCTTCCAAATCCTTTGGTTGCTGGCAACGATAACCGAAACGCACCCCATCAAAACGGGACAGATTGGAGGAGCACTCCGCTGGTGCAACCACATAGTAGGTCGGGACTGCCAGGCCGGTATTGGGCAGACTGATATCGATCACTTCGGCACCCAGTCGCTTATAGTGATCGATGGCTGCTTCAACTGAGGCTGCTACTGCCGGATCGAGACCCTCACCAAAATACTCGCGTGGCAGGCCGATTTTCAGTCCCTCAAGTGGGTCACTCAGCGTAGCTGAATAGACGGGTACCGGTTGATTGGCACAGGTCGAATCCTTGGGGTCGAACCCAGCCATTGCCTGCAACATCAGAGCGGCATCTGCTGCATCACGGGTCATCGGTCCAGCTTGGTCGAGACTGGATGCAAAGGCAATCATGCCAAACCGAGATATCCGTCCATAGGTTGGCTTCAATCCCGTAATACCGCAAAACGAAGCAGGTTGGCGAATAGATCCGCCGGTATCGGTACCGGTGGCAGCGACAGCCAGTCTGGCAGCGACGGCGGCTGCAGACCCTCCTGAGGAGCCGCCAGGCACCCGCCCCTTGTCCCAAGGATTGTGTACAGGTCCATAAAAACTGGTTTCATTGGATGATCCCATAGCAAACTCATCCATATTGGCCTTACCCAGGGAGACCACACCGGCATGCTTGAGCTTCTCCACCACCGTAGCATCGTAGGGTGAAATAAAGTTATCCAGCATTTTTGAGCCACAGCTGGTCTTCACTCCCCGGGTACAGAAGATATCTTTCTGCACGATGGGAATGCCAGTCAATGGTCCCGCCTGACCTACTTTAATGGCCTGATCTGCAGATTCAGCCTCAGCCAGCGCCTGCTCCGGGGTGGTGGATATAAAGGCATTGAGATCCTTGTCCAGCCGCTCGATGCGCTGAAGGAAATGGCGGGTCAACTCAACACTGGAGAACTCACCGGTTTGAAGTCCGGTGCCCAGCTCAACAATGGATTTACTATGCATCATTCAAGAATCCTCCGTTGAACACCCATCATTCGATAACCTTGGGCACTAAATAGAGGCCGTTTACGACACTTGGAGCTATTGCCTGATTTTCATCACGGCAATCCTTTTCAGTCACCTCATCAACACGAAGACGCTGTGCCATATGGAGAGGATGTGACATCGGCTCGATAGCATGGGTTTCAGCAGCCTCCAGCTGCTCGACCAAACCAAGAATTTTACTGAGATCCTCGGCATAGGCGTCTACTTGCGACTCATCCAGGGCCATCCGTGCCAGATGGGCAATCTTTTTAACATCGGAATGGTCTAGAGACATCCGCCTAGCTCCTGCTCCAAAAAAGGTGGGAATCTACCATATTATGATTTCTCGATACATGCTGAGGGTATTGTGTTGACAATCTGAATTTGCAGACCAAGGCACTTCATGGTTGGATAATAATCAAGATGAGTTAACCTACCTCTTTGTTATTTATAGAATTTTTACTGTTTTTTCAAGTTCGGCAAGTGTCCATCAGGTCACTGATATCTCCCCCCGGGGATCCTTGTCAGTCAGCTGTAACCCTACGAAACACCACCCCTATCCATTGGGTTGACTAATTTTCGACCACAAACAGCGAGTTAATATCTCAAGCTAAAGTGTGATCCTAATTCATTTTTTCTTATTGAAATTGGGTCTATAATTCAACTTAGCGTCGCATTGGGATATAATTCCCACATTAAGGGACTAAACAGATTAATGATCTCTCTACAGGAGGTAATTGGCCTGGCCAGATAAAATAACAGTTCACATTTTATTAAGGCCAGACTGTGAAGCGATAAATATCAAAGACATCCAGCTAAGACTGGGATATAGAGTAGACAGAGAACACCCCGTACCCACAGCTTAGCTGGTAGAAACAAGCGCATTGATGAGATCCGTAAAACACTCACTGCCTCAATCCTGAAACTGCTCAGGCCACTTGTCAGGCTGTTGCTCCGCAACGGCTTTACCTATGGCGATTTTGCCGACCTGAGTAAATGGACATTTATGGATGTCGCCTCCAAGGAGTTTGGCATTCCCGGTCGCAAACAGACAGTTTCCAGAGTCTCAGTGATTACAGGCTTGACCCGTAAAGAAGTCAGCCGACTACAGAAGATCGATACCCCGGACGACACCGCTATTGCTCATCAGTACAACCGTGCCGCCAGGGTCATATCCGGATGGCTCAGAGATTCCCGTTTTCAAACCAAGAAAGGCGTTCCTGCACCACTCCATTTCGACAAGGGCAAAGAGAGTTTCAGCGAACTGGTGAAAGAGCACAGTGGCGATGTCCCGCCACGCGCCATCTATGACGAACTACTCAGGGTTGGCACTATCGCCAAGGATGAAAACGGTAAAATTACCCTCCTTAGTGATGGTTATGTCCCGCGTACCGGCGAAACCGGGAAGCTACATATTCTGGGTACGGACGTGCAACTTTTACTCTCCACCATCGATCATAATCTCCAGTACGGTTCACAAACACCTTTTTTTCAGCGTAAGGTCTCCTACGACAACTTACCGGAAGAGGCATTGTCGGAATTTCGCAATATGAGCGCAGAAAAATCTCTGGCTCTACTGGTTGAGTGTGACAAATACCTGTCTCAGCATGATCGTGACATCAATCCTGATGTTAAAGGCACAGGGTGTAAGCAGGCCGGTATCGGTATCTACTATTTTGAACAGGATGTAAAACAGGATGGATAGATTACGCAAACTCCTGATATCGGTTATGACGGTAGCCTTGATTGCCATGCTCTACAGCTGTGGAGGGGGTGGAGGCTCACAAGTGGCCGATGGCGGTATTGGCGGTACCGGCGTCTCTATGGGCAGGGTTACCGGCTTTGGTTCCATCTTTGTCAATGGCATTGAGTTTGAAACCGACAACGCCAGTTTTACTGTCAACGACGTCAATGGCACCCAGAGTGACATTGCCATCGGGATGGTCGTACGTATCAATGGCAGCAGCGATCAGACCACTGCTACCGGTAGTGCGGAATCGGTAGAGTATGACAGCCTAATCGAAGGCTTGATCCAAAGCAACGATATTACCCTCACCATTATGGATCAGGTCATCACAATTGATGCAGACACCGTCTACGAGAACTCTTTCGATGCAACCCTGTTGGCCGACCTTCCAATCAATAGAGAGGTTGAGGTGAGTGGCTTTACCGATGGAAACGGCGCCATTCTGGCAACCCGCATTGAAGTCAAATCCCTTGCCTGGGCCGGTGACGAACTGGAAGTGTCTGGTGTGGTCAGTGCGATCACCGGGAATCAGTTCCGCATTGGCAGCCTCACTATTGACGCATCCAACGCCCTGCCAATCCCACCAGAAGGGACCTTTGTGGAGGTGGAAGGCAACAGCTTTTCAGGAACGACTTTTATAGCCGACTCCATCAAGATAGAAGGCAACAGGAACAGTGTCGCGGCAGATGACGGCAAAGAGGTAGAAATTGAAGGGCAGATAACCGCAGCCCTCGATGCCAGTGATCACTTCACACTGAATGGACAGGTGGTTGATGCCTCATCCACCCCCTTGAGCGGTGCCACTTCTCAACTCACGGTCGGACGTGTCGCCGAGGTAGAAGGGGTCATGAATGGTGATGTCCTGCTTGCCGAAGAGATTAAGTTACAGGCCACTGCATCGGAGAGAGGCGAAATTGGCGGTATCCTGGGTATCGGCAATGTGAATATCTCTGCCGGTACTGTCACGCTGTTGGGACGGACTATTCGTGTAGACAACTCCACCATCATGGAGAGTGATCGGGAGGATGAGTCCACCTTCATCCTGTCACAGCTGATCTCCTCCGACTACCTGGAGGCTAAGGTCTACCCGGACAGCAACGGTATGTTAGTGGCCAGCAAACTGGAGCTGGATCTGCCACCAAACAACCATAACGCTACAGTAGAAGGCACACCCGAATTCGTCGACGGGTCGACTATTCGGATATTCGGTGTCACGGTTGATACCTCTTCTGTCGACGACTACAGCTTTGACACCCAGCGCATTGAGGTAAAGGGTAGCTTTGTCGATGGCGTGCTGATTGCCGATCATATTAAGAGCGATGACTAAAAGATAACCGATGCGGTGCGGCAGGGCCGCACCCTATGCCTGAATCACCCTTGCATGGAACATCTGGCAGTCGTCTTTCGCAGCAACGGCATGCGACCTACACAGATGTAGGAAGCTAGAGCAACGCAGGAGCAGTTGCCGCGATGCCACGCCAGACCCGTCCAAATCAGAGACTCACCACTGCCTGCAAACAGGAAATTGTGCGCAAATCCCATCCCCTTTCTTGCCCAACTCCTGTACCATTGATGGATTAACCTACTTTCGATTTCACCTGAGTCCTCGAACCAAGCGTAGCCTCCAACCTATTGCTGTCCCGAGTCTCCGGTAAACCTTTATTCAACATTTTTAATAAAGACAAAGAGATCCATGCTGTTCCGACGCATACGTGGCATATTTTCCAATGACCTCTCCATTGACCTGGGTACCGCCAACACCCTGATCTACGCCCGCGGCCAGGGTATTGTACTCAACGAACCCTCAGTGGTCGCCATTCGCCAGGACCGGGGACGGGGAGGGGCTAAATCGGTGGTCGCCGTAGGCGAAGACGCCAAGAAAATGCTTGGCCGCACACCTGCCAACATTACTGCCATCCGACCTATGAAAGAGGGTGTTATCGCCGATTTCACCGTCACAGAGAAGATGTTGCAGTACTTCATTCACAAGGTCCACGAGACCCGTATCATCCGCCCCAGTCCCCGGGTACTGGTCTGTGTGCCCTGCGGCTCTACACAGGTGGAGCGTCGTGCGATCAAAGAATCGGCCGCCGGTGCCGGCGCTCGTGAGGTCTATCTCATTGAAGAACCGATGTCTGCCGCCATAGGTGCCGGTCTGCCCGTGGATGAAGCACGCGGCTCCATGGTGTTGGATATCGGTGGCGGCACCTCCGAGGTTGCCATCATCTCACTTAACGGCATTGTCTATGCCAACTCCGTCAGAGTGGGTGGCGATCGGTTTGATGAAGCCATCATCAACTATGTACGCCGTAACTACGGCACACTGATTGGTGAAGCCACAGCAGAAAGGGTCAAGCACGAGATCGGCTCTGCCTATCCGGGTAACGAAGTTAAAGAGATTGATATCAAAGGCCGAAATCTGGCTGAGGGCATCCCACGCAGTTTTACGCTCAATAGCAATGAGATCCTGGAGGCTTTACAGGAGCCACTTTCCGGCATCGTCGGCGCAGTAAAAACCGCATTGGAGCAGACCCCTCCTGAATTGGGAGCCGATGTGGCGGAGCGTGGCATTGTGCTGACCGGCGGTGGCGCCTTGTTGAAGGATATCGACCGTTTGCTCCAGGAAGAGACAGGTCTACCCGTGATTGTAGCTGAGGACCCGCTCACCTGCGTCGCTCGCGGTGGCGGACGGGCATTGGAGCTGATCGATGAACGAGGCGGCGAGTTCTTTATGGTTGATTAGCCATTAAACTCATCTTCACACAGGGACCGTCGATCACCACCAGACTGGTGGTGGCTATGCTCCTTTCAATCACGGTGATGGTGTTGGACCATCGCCATAACCACCTGGAGTCTCTGCGCTCAGGCCTCTCAGTCCTACTCTACCCGGTACAGTACCTTGCTGGACTACCTCTGTTGTTGAGCGAGTCGGCCAGTGAGGCCATCACCAGTCGCGCTGAATTGGAGTCGGAACGTGACCAACTCCATGATAAGAACCTGCTGTTGCGGGCCAGGCTTCAGAAGTTTGAGGCCCTGGAGGCGGAAAATATGCGCCTGCGTGGATTGCTCGACTCCTCGTTCAAAGTCGGTGACCGGGTATTGATTGCAGAACTCATGGCTGTCGAACAGGATCCCTTTCGTCAACAAGTGTTGATTAGTAAGGGAGAGACTTCAGGATTATTCGAAGGACAACCTGTCCTCGATGCAAATGCTGTTGTCGGTCAGGTTACCCATATCAACCCATTCAGCGCCAGTGTGTTGCTGATTACCGACGCCACTCATGCACTACCGGTACAGGTCAATCGCAATGGTCTGCGCACCATCGCCTTGGGAACCGGACTGATTAATCGACTGGAACTACCCCATCTTCCCAACAATGCAGATATCAAAGTGGGAGACCTGCTGATCACCTCAGGCCTTGGAGGGGGATTCCCACCCGGTTATCCGGTAGCCGAGGTGATTGAAGTGAGACGCGAACCAGGACAGCCATTTGCGTCTGTAATTGCACAAACCACCGCTCATCTGGACCGTATACGCGAAGTTCTCCTGGTCTGGACGCTAAACCCAGACATTCGGCCCGACACTCAGATCGATGAGGAAAGTCCTGAGCTTGATATAGTAACTGACTCCACTACGGAGGTCGCTGAATGATCAGCCAACCTCATTCCCATGGTTACGTTATCTATTTGACCCTACTGGTCGGATTTATCCTCACCATCATGCCACTTCCCGAGTGGGCTGCAGCCTATCGTCCCCAATGGGTAGCACTGATCCTAATCTATTGGTGTATGGCCATCCCGGAGCGAATCGGTGTCGGCATTGGCTGGACAACCGGTCTGTTGCTGGACGTCCTTACCGGCACACTGCTCGGCCAACACGCCTTGGGATTATCAGTGATCGCCTATATTATGTTGAAACTGCATCTTCGGGTTCGGGTCATGCCGCTGCGAC
>JAHXHU010000174.1 GCA_025656375.1 Candidatus Thiodiazotropha sp. (ex Ustalcina ferruginea)
TTATAAATGAATATTTTATTCAGGACACTACACTAGTTTGTAGCGGGTCAGCCGGGTCTCTGTCTCGACCTTGTCAAAGTCCTGAAAGGAGGAGAGCTTTTTTTCGTGCAACTCCTTGATACGGCTCAACTGCCGCCGCCCATAGGCCAGATTGACCTCCTGCAGACGGACATCGCTATTGATGGCCGCGCGGGCACGGGCATACTCCAGGGCCGCTAGTTCGACCTCGGATTCAAGCTTTGGCACTACCTGGTGTTTTTCGATGCTGTCGCCTACATCCACAGACACTGCCTCGAGGATGCCATCGATACGGGAGCTGAGCTCCACGGTCATGGATGGTTCGATGACCCCATCGAGTGTTTCGGCTCCCTCCGCCACGACTGTAGTTGCAAAGAGGCACAGCAGGCCTCCGATGATTAGATATCGCTTTCGCATGTCGTTTTGTTACATTTTTCGCACAGTTGCCAACACAAGTTGCTGGGAAAATCATACCGAAGGATCTTTGAATGATTGTTATTCCTATTCGATATTACTTTCCCACAAGCATATATTCGGCCGAGCAGTCGATTCCTTGATCTGTGAAGCGTGAAAACGTGGGCAAATTTGACAATATACGACCTGAAATCCCAAACCAACTTGAATTTTGAGAGGCAGGTGCAGGGTACGGACCTATGGCACCATGCTAACCAGCCAAGGGTGCGGCATGCCGCACCCTAGATCGAAAAAACGCTTACTTTCGGTTAACTTCTCTGGTTCTCAGATAGGAGATCAAAGATTGAAGCGCTTGAGAAACAACTGCCTCAGTGAACGGTACCACTGCCATCCCAAGGGTTGTGCTTGATGTTCAAATCGGACGATGACACGCTCGCCCAGCCGCTCTATCGGCAGATCCATCTGCAGTTGAATGTTGAAGACCGCCTCCAAAGGACGGGTGCCATCCTCATCTTGCGGATGGAGTGGGATCACACCACCGCCCTTTGTCCCCAATGCCGGACTGGGTAGTCGCTGTTGTGACTCGGGCGTATCACGATGCAGCTTGACCGGCAAGGACTGTTCCGGCCTGGCAGCATAGCGGGCATCGACCGCCTGGGTGGACTCACGCACCAGACCGATATCCTGTTGCGATACAGCCACCCGAATGACCGGCCGACTATTCTCAAGCACATAGCCGATCAGCTCTCCCTGGTTTACAAAGCTCCCCGGCAGATCACCGGGCTGCTGTACCAGAAAGGTGCCAAAGGCCGGGCTGCGTAACATGAGTCGTTTTGCCTGTGCCTGCTTCTGTGCCATTTCAGTCTCCACCAGGCGGATCTCCTCCAACAGAATCCCCGCTTTGACGGTTTCACGCTCACTGACCAGGGCTTCATGCTCCACCTGCAGCTCATTCATGCGGCCCTGCAGACGCTTCAAGCTGGCCTGTAAAAAGGGATCAGCCAACGCCACCAGGGGTTGGTTTGGTTTCACAGGTGTATCAGGCTCAGCCAGCAGGCTGACCACTTCCCCCTCTGCCCCAGTACGAATTTCCGCCCCTTCCGGCGGGAGAATAACTCCTTCTGCCCGTGTGGCATGGGGGGCCGGCAGGACAAACAGAGCGAGCAGCAGACCAGCCGAACCTAGCGATGTCACCAGCAGTGCACGCACACGCCGGTTAGTAAGCCGTTTGCTGGTGAGGAGAAATTTAATCTGTTTGGCCAATGGCAGAATCACCATCCCAATCAGGGCCCAGAGGGCGATCGCCTTACCCACCAACGGATAACGCTCGGCAACAAAAAGCATCATGATGAGGAGGATAAAAAGGCGATAAAAGAAAGCGGCGAACCCGTAGAAGAGAAACCAGCCACGCTCCCAATTCGTATGTGCCGGTGAGATTGCATCCTCCAACGCAAAGAGATAGTGCTGTAGCAGATAACCCAGGTACCGGTTAGCGCGTGTCGACAGGTTAGGAATATCAATCAGATCGAAAAAGACGTAGTAGCCATCGAACTTCAGTAACGGATTACCATTCACCAGCAGGGTTGAGGCACCACCGATCAACATCATGTTATAGGCCACAGCATTGACCCATCCAGGCCCGGTGGCCAGCCACAGCCAGAGCGCCAGACTGGCGAGTAGCAGTTCAGCCATGATGCCTGCTGCACCGACCGCAACACGTGCACGCCGTTCAGCAAAACCACTGGCCGCCGAAGCATCGACATAAGGCATCGGGATCAAGGCGAGAAACAACACACCGATCTGATGGACTTCACCTCCCCAGCGCTTGGTGGTAAAGGCGTGTGCCGCCTCATGGAAAAGCTTCATCAAAAGATAGGTCAATCCCATCAAGAAAAGGTTGTCAGCCGACAGGAGTTGGCTGGTGATATTCTGGGTAATCTCATTCCAGTGCAGGGCTGTCTGGATCAGACCACTCAGTACCAGCAGCATCCATAGCACCACACCGATACGACTGAAAAGCGGTTGAATCATTGGCATCAGGGCATTCAATGCCCTGTCCGGATCCCACAGCGGTAGACGCAGGGAGAGCGGATTACGCAGTTGCAGCAACCATTGGCGCGGTTGTTTGCGTCGCTCGAGAATCTTCAGGGCTTCGCTCTCAGGGCTCTCCATGAGCGCACCGCCTCCCTTCAACTGCATCAGCAATTGTATGAACGCATCCTGCTCTGGCGGGTGTTGAAGCTGTTCCTGTGCGGTCTGCCAAAGCGTCTCTATGGACCGTTCACCATTGAACCGGCTGATCAACTGATAAGCTTGTGGCGAAAGACGAAAATGGCGCTCACTGATTGGATCCTGCAACAGATACCAGGTCTCCCCCTGGTAGAGTTGACGACGGATGACGATCTGTGGATTGAGGCTGGGGCGTGCCCCGGCGATCTGCTGCCACAGCGTCGATGCCGATGCGTTGGGTTGAGGGGTACCCATCACCCCCACCAGCGCCAGATTTGCAGCCTCAGCCAGTCGATCAACCGGTGACTGACCAGCCACAGCAAGCTATGCTCCCCTGCATCGATTTTTGCTATTCCCTGCAGACCCGGCCGCAGTATTTCGTTTGGCTCATCCAGTTCCGCCTCCAGGGTAAACAGGTAACGCCCTTCAACTGCACTGGAGAGAGGCAGGATACGCTTCACCTGAAAAGTGTGTTCGAGTTGAGGATAACCCGCAAGAATAAGTGCTCCGGTCTGACCTATTTGCACATCGCCAATATCCAATTCATCCACTTGCAGCATAACGCGATAACTTTCGAGCGGGGCGATCTTGAACAACTCTTCTCCCCGCTTCAGGGGTGCACCCAGGGACTGGCTGAGATCCCCACTCACAATGACACCGTGCAAGGGTGCTGTGATACGGCTCCTTGCCAGCTTCTTCTCAACCAGTTCGAGTTCTGCCTGGGCCTGCTGTTGCTGTGCCTGAATTATCGCCACCTTGGCTCGCTCATGGGTTGCCAATGCCTCGCGCTGTTCCTTCTCAAGTTTTGCCAACTCCTCAGTGCGCCATTTAGCCTGCTCAAGTTGTAGATCCTTGTCATCCAGCTGACAGAGCAGTGCCCCCTCAGCCACGATATCACCTGCTTTGACAGGTGCCTGCTTCAGATAACCATCGAACGGCGAGGTGATCATGCGCTGAATGCGGCCCTCCAGATTGGCCCGTGCATCGATACGGTAGTCACCATCAATCAATGCCAGCAGTGCGAAACTTAATGTAATAACCAGAAGAGCCACTTTCAGCCACAGGCCCTTTGGACCCAACAACTGGTGAAATTGCTGTTGCAAGCGCTCCCATATCAAACGAGTCAGGGGACGCTGATCCTGTTGCCGGTGATAGAGCAAGAGACCTACCAACCCGGCGGCCTGCTGACACTCCGCCTGCTCTTGTTCTGTAAAAGGTTGTTGTCGATGGCGCTCCAGCAAAAGTGCACCAACCGGCCTGTCAGTCGCCACTAAGGGAATTGAGCAGAGCGTTGCCTGTCCCACCTCTTCAGCCAAATTTTGCTGGCAACGCAGCACCCGGTCACTGTTTGCGGCTGTTGGTGGATAGTGCAGCAAAACGTGCTGATCCATGGCCTCGAACATCGCCTCCTTAAAGGTGCGTACCACCCCGGTCTCCCGTTTGATCTCCACCCGGGGACGGGTCGCCAGGATCTCAAGGCGACGACTGTCACCCATAGCCAGAGTCACCCGGTCACAGGTGAATTGTTCCGCCAGCAGTTCAGCAATGGAAGCGGGTGACAATGACTTTCGCGTCAGTCGCTCTACCCATTGGGTCCCCGTCGTATGACTCCTGTTCGCCTGCTCCATCAACAATTTCAACCAACGCAGACTCCACTGCAGGGCCTGCATGGCAGCCTTCTGCTTCTGAGCCGGTCGGGCGCTCAAGCGAATAGCGACACTCCCCATAGGCTGGCCGTCAGATAACAAGGGTAGCGCCATCAGATCTGCAGTCAGCTCTTTTTTTGCATCAGCAGGCACAATCAACTGCCTTCGGGTTTCAACCGCCTTCAATGCAACTTTGAGCAGCGTTTTCGATGGCGCTTCGTCCTCTGGCCAGCGCACAAGCATACGACCGGTGCCCTGCCCCGCACTATTTTCTATGACGATAGCCGACTGAATACCGCTGATAAGACGACAAAGCTGTTCCAGCCATTGCTGAACGACAGCCTGGGAAGGGGACGACATGGTCCGTAAGTACTCCTTTGATTCCTAATTACTGTTTTCGGTCGCTGGTGGAATTTCTTTACCGGGCGTTCACCAAGAAACAGATCTACACAAGGCAAATCACACAGAGAAACCCAGTAAATGTATAGGCAATAGACTGATTTATAGAAATGTTTTACACCCTTTCCATCTCATGGCGACCTTTAAGCGTTATTTTCTATATTTTTGAATGGGCAAATGCGAGATTTTCACATTGATATGCAGATCAATAGACGTAGGGTACGGCCCGCCGCACCATGCTGGCTAGCGCAGTTAGACGCATGAACTAATAGTCAGTCACAATTCGTCGCGGTATATATTTCTGAAACTGGCCTCTGAAAATCCATTCAATCTGCGTTTCCCTACCAATATGATCGGAACTCCGCCGGTACCCAATTTTTTATAGTCCCGCTTACCTTTCGCACTGGACTCAACGTCATATTCCACAAAAGAGATTCTGTTACTTTTTAAGTATCGGCGCGCTTTTTTGCAATAGCCGCACCATTTGGCGCTATACATAACCACGTTCTCATTACTGAGAGCTCCCTGGCTCAGTTTTTCAATATTGGGTGAGTGATAGACATTGGGTTTTACTGTCACAGACTCGGATTCAACAGATGCTGGAGGCCGATCGCCAAAATGCACCTTGCCATTCTTATCACGCCATCGATAAATATCATCTGCAACAGATACATTGAGTCCGATGACGATAACAAATAATAGACTCCAGAATACTATCTTCATGACAACCCTTTGTCTTAAACAACCTTCTCTATATAAAAGCTATCATGACACAAAAAGCTCAAAGCTCTTTGTATTGATATAACGGCTCTACCACTGATAGGGGCGGGTAAAATGTACAAACCATTACAAGCCATTTTTACCCGCTTATGGATTTTGTCCGCAAATGAACTAAATCGCTCTGTTTGTCCCTTCCTACCCAGTCATCAAGCGGAAGAGGCTATATAACAAATCCCTATGCTTTTTGTGATACATTTTCTACGCTTTCAGATGGACACTGGTTTGTTTGAAACTCAATGTCGCAGCTCTTTTGATTTTTTACTGTATGGTACGACTCTAATAGGTTAGTCACCTGTTTAATCTGCGTCTGTTATAACGGTCAGAGTTTTCGAACTGTATTCGGTAATTGTGACTGGATAACGTCCGCCAGTGCCTCTATCTCCTTCTTGCGCGGAAACGTTTTTCTAAAAACAAACTGAACCCGGCGATAGGCATCCTTCAGCTGCAGTTTTCTGGCAATTATTCCTGAATCGGTTGTCCAACTGCCTTGAACGACCAGTGCTGGCACCAGGGTGCAACCAAATCCGGCCCCAACCAATTGCAATAGGGTCTCCAGGCTTGCAGCCCGCAGATCAGCCATTTCAGTATCCATCACACCCTCCTTGATACGGCAGAGACATCCATCACCTGGTTGGTCAGGCAGTGTCCATCCGCCAGCAATAACAGATTGATGGGCTCAGATCACGGCGGCTGATCTCGTCTTTGTTATAGAGATCATGATTTCTGGGATGTGCCAGCCAGAAGGGCTCTTCGAACAACGGCATGACCTCTAGCTCGGGCTCTTTCACATCAGTCGCCAATAGTGCGACATCGATCTGGTGATCCAACAGGCGCTGGGTCAGCATGTCGGTAATCTCTTCCGAGAGGATCAGCCGCATCTGAGGATATTGATGTTTCAACGGCATTAATATCAGCGGAATCAGATAGGGGCTGGCGGTAGGGATGGCTCCCACACGTAGCGCACCCGCTAGCGGATCCCGCTGGGCCTGAGCCAGCTGCCTGATGACATCGGCCTGCTCCAGAATCAGTTTTGCATGTTTGACGATCTCCAAACCAATCGGGGTAGTCGAAACTGAGCGATTGGTACGCTCAAAAATAGTAACACCCAACTCCTGCTCAAGTTTTTTAATCTGGCCACTGAGGGTTGGTTGGCTGATATAACACTGCGTCGCCGCATGACCGAAGTGCTCGGTCTCTGCCACAGCGATAAGATATTTAAGGTCTCGTAAGTTCATAAAATTTGATCGACCGTGCCAATTGTTCAGGCAATAATACCTCAGTCAAACCGATTACTGCCAATGACAGATATCAATCTGGCATCAGTCGATTTGTGACCACCATAGATCCCCGCAAGAATCTAGCTTTTTTTACCTGTATCATGCAGCCAGGCAGTCATCAAATTAGACCAATACCCCCTATCATGAGTCATGAATTACCGACATTACTGCTCATTGATAATGGCTCAAGCCAAGCCAGGGCAACACTTAGTCTGCGGCACTTGGCCAGGAGGTTGAGCCATATCAGCGGTCAGAATATCTCACCTGTATCCCTGCAGCATGCACATAAAATACCGGCTGAGAAACTGGATGGCAAAGCAGCCCGGACACTGGAGCCTTTTTTAAGAGAGATGCTTGCTAAGGGTATTAGGGATTTTCTGGCAATACCGCTATTTTTTGGACGCAGTATGGCACTCACCTCACTCATTCCTGATTTGGTGGATTCTCTTGAATCTGATTTTGGGCCAATTTCATTTCGACTGACTGACGAACTCTATCCCCTCCCCACCGGTGAGCCCAGATTGGCGCAAATCCTCTACGATCAAATAGATCCCATTCTGCAACAGGCTGAGCAACAAAACGTCATCCTGGTCGATCATGGTTCACCACTGCCTGCCGTGACCGAGGTGCGAGTACGGGTTGCAGAGGATTTACGCACACTATTACCCGCAGAAATCGATTTGCAGGAAGCTGTGATGGAACGGCGTAGTGGCACTCAATTCGATTTCAATGGTGAGCTATTGGAACAGGTGCTGGATCGTGCAGCTCTAACAGGTATCAACAACCCAATCGTACTCTCTCTGCTCTTTTTATTACCCGGCAGACATGCTGGCAGCGATGGGGATATTGCAAGCATCTGCCTTGATATTGAACAACTCCACCCCGGATTGAGCATCCACACCAGCCAACTGGTGAGTGATCACCCAGTACTTGTTGATATCCTATACGATCGATTGAAGACAGGACTGGAAGCCATAGACTAAGCTACCACTATGCCAAATACAGTTCACCAAGAACACGCTATCGTCTTTGCCGATATTGTCGACAGTACCCGCATGTACGAAAGTCTCGGTGACAATCGCGCCAAACAGTTGATCACTGAACTGGAGAATGAGATATCACGGGTTGTGAAATTGACGGGAGGTGACATTGTGGAGGTGATTGGTGATGAAGTAATGAGCCGCTATGACAATGCCAACGATGCGGCAACAGGTGCATGCCGTATCCAGGAGCGGGTGGATATCTACTCGAAGAAGTCAGGCATGCCTATGTCAGCCAGAATCGGACTTCACTTTGGGTCTGTGATAATTGAAGATGGCCGGATGTATGGTGATTCGGTCAACGTAGCGGCACGCATGGCCTCCATCGCACAGGCTCAACAGATCATTACCACCGAACAGGTGGTACAAAATCTCTCCGATGAGAATAGACAGCTAGTAGGTCGATTCGACAAGGTGAAGGTCAAGGGCAAGCAGGAAAGGATGATCATCTATGACCTTTTGTGGCGTAAGGAGGATGTCACCTTCATGCATACCTCACCACTCACCCAAAGCCATACGGCTAAAATGCTAGTCCTTAAATATGTAGATAAAATCTATCGACTGCCCCCGACACAAGGCAGCATACGTATTGGACGTGACACCAGTAATGAGCTTGTGGTATCAACCACAGCAGCATCAAGAACCCATGCAATTATTGAATTCAATCGTGGTAAATATGTGCTTTCGGATATCAGCACGAATGGTACCTATGTAAAAACCCAAAATCAGCAATCACTGTACCTTCGACGTGAAACCATTCCATTATTGGGCGACGGAAAGATTGGCGTAGGCGAGCATAATCAGCATATAATCATTTATGAATTTCAAGAGAGTTGAACATAGTCGGGTGACCCTATTCGGAATAAGGTACAGCATGGTTAACCATTACAGTAACAATTCGTGAACAACCACAAAGATTCCAACGCCCACGGAAACCATTTACAGCGACGTTACACTAACGCCCCTCAAGACCCAATAAAGATACACTGACCCATGCCCTATAGGTTTCCATTCTTTCAAATATCATTAAAAGAGATCCTGATCACACTCTTGCTTCTTTTCTGCAGTTTTTATGCCTTGGCTGAAAATCAGTCCTTTGGGGCTGAGCTGGCACAGAAACTGACTTTAGAGCAAGTTGAATTCGCAAAGAATAGCGCTAAAAGCGACCTCACTCTCGACGATATACAGAAAAAAGAGGCCCTCGAGATGTTCGAGCAGGCATCTAAATGGCTACAGGAAGCGGCCATGGTAAGCAGTGAGATCTCTGACCTGGAAAGTCTGGTGAGAGATGCGCCAAAGCAGATTCAAAACCTGCGTTCCAACATGAAACAACTCGATGTACAAAATGCTGCACTCGCAGACTTTGTAGAACAATCCAACCTTGCAGCACTGGAGTTACGAATCAGTCAGGAAGGACTCAATCTTACTCGAGCCCGGGATCAACAGAAGGCCCAGTTGGAAGAACTTTCAAAATTGTTGGCGGGTAGCAAACAGATCAATGAAAAGATAGCTGTAAATAGTAATTCCCTGGCTCAAATAAAATCGGATATTGGTAACCTTCCAATTGGAGAGCCTAACACTATCAGTCAAGCCAGGCTGATGTCCCTTCAAGCCAGACAGGCGCTTCGCCAGACCGAGATCAATCTACTCAAACGCCGCCTGGGTAACCAGAGCCTATTGACCAATCTGTCCCAAGCTCAACGTGATGCCACGGTTGCACAAATCAGCAGACTACAGTCGGCGCTTGAAATACTCAATCAGGCTGCAGCCACAATTCGGGAAGATCAAGCCAAACAGGCCAGGCAGGAAGCCGAGTTACTGGAACAACAAACTGCGAGTCTCCCGCTACCTTTACAAGCAATTGCTCAGGATAACGCTAAATCACGTACCGAACTTGAACAACTGGTTTACTGGGAAAAGCGTGTTACACAGCAACTTTCGACAACCAGGCAGAAACAGGAACAGATACAAACCGATTTCGAACACAGTAAACAGCGTGTCGAAGTCGTGGGTACCAGCGAAGCTATCGGCAAGATGCTTTCCCGCCGCCGTGAAGCATTACCTTCCCTAAGAAGCTACAGCCGCTCTTCTGCAAAACGTAAACATGAAATCAATATTGCTACAGATCGTCAGATTGATATCGAAGAGTTACTTCTCGAGCGCGGCGATCTATCTGATCATGTAGCGCTAATCACTCAATCACTCATCGCCAATCTATCCACCGATGAGGGTGACAAACTGAAAAAGCAGGCTTTCATACTGGCTGACACAAGACGTGAAGCCCTTAACGAACTACAAAAAGTATACAGCCGATACATCGCTCAACTCACGTCTCTGGATCTGACTGAAAGGCAGTTACTTGAAGTCTCTGAAACCTATGTAGACTATATCAATGATCAATTGATCTGGATCTCCAGTGGGGGCATTATCGAATTCCTCAGTCCTACTCGGTTAGCATCCAGTCTCGCATGGTTTCTCTCTCCAAATAATTGGGTTGATCTGAGCACAGACATCTCCAAAGCTAGTAAATTAAGCGTACATACTGCATTTATCGTGTTACTGATTTCGATGTTGGTTATCTGGAAACAACGCTATGCCAGATTGCAAATTCCCATCCTCGCTAGGTCCACGCGCAAGATCAGCACTGATTCAATTCGTCTTACGCTTCGAGCTTTGTTCTTTACTCTGGTAAAGATCGCCGCCTTGCCGGTGTTGATGATAGGAATAGGCCTGTTACTGAAGACACTAGCAACCGCTACACCTTTCACACTAACCATAGCCACTGCACTGATCAGGGTAGGTATCACCTTGGCAGCCGCCCTGCTACTCTATCAGGTCTGTCTACCTGACGGAGTGGGTATCCGCCATCTATGCTGGAATCGCAAGGTCTGCCAAGCAGTGACCTATGAATTACGCTGGGTCATTCCCATTGCAGCACCGATACGCTTTCTTGTGGCCATGGGTACAGGTGACAACTTACCCCCCGAGGCACAAATTATAAGTAGCCTGGCTATCATTGCACTGATGACCGTCGCATTTATTTTCACCTATCGCCTGCTGCGAAGACAAGGGCCGTTAATGGTGGGCTGGAGCATCGCTAGCCCTAACGCCCTACTCGTTCAATTACACTTCCTTTGGTTCCCCTTGTTTTTGTTGATCGGTGTCGGCCTCATCGTCTCCACTGGTCTCGGTTACATGACGCTTTCACTACGCCTGCTTAATCGCGTTGAGCTGACCTTCTGGTTTTTTGTTGGCCTATTTACCCTAAAAGAGCTACTGCTTCGCTATCTCTTTATTGCAGAACGCAGATTACGCTACAAAAACGCGTTACAACGTCGTGAAGAGCTTCGCGCTCAAAGAGAACAGGAACAACAACAGGGTGATGATGAATACTCAGTCATTATCACAGAAATACCAGAGTTGAACTTTGATGCCCTCGGCGAGCAAGCAAAGCGGTTGGTTCGCTTTGGCTATCTGTTCGGTTCCGTAGTTGGCGCCTGGTTGATATGGGCCGATCTGCTTCCGGCACTGGAATTTCTAAAAGACGTCCATCTACCTTTCAGCACCAACCAACTGGTTGACGGCATTGTCACTGAAGCACCGTTGACACTACGTGATATTGTTATCGGTGCAATCATCCTGATCGTGACCATTCTCGCAGCCAAGAATCTGCCCGGTGTCCTCGAGATTATATTGTTACAACGCCTTCCCCTCGAGGCAGGAGCCCGCTATGCCTTATCCACTCTAGTACAGTATCTCATCGCTGCTATCGGCATAATCATGGTATTCAGCAGTATCGGCTTTCAATGGTCAAGCATCCAATGGCTAGTCGCAGCATTGGGTGTAGGACTTGGTTTCGGTCTACAGGAAATCGTAGCCAACTTCATCAGTGGAATTATTCTACTGTTTGAGCGACCGATTAGGGTTGGTGATGTGGTTACCCTGGACACAACCACGGGTGTGGTTTCTAGGATTCGCATCCGTGCAACCACCCTCATCAACTATGATAAACAGGAGATGTTGATCCCCAACAAAGAGTTTATTACTGGCCGGGTCATAAACTGGACCCTGACTGACAAGGTCAACCGGATAATCGTCACCGTTGGCGTTGCCTATGGCAGTGATGTCAGTGAGGCAATGAGACTCATGTTAAAGGCAGCCGAAGAGAACGAACATGTCTTGCAGGAACCAAAACCCGTTGCTACGTTTGAGGCCTTCGGAGACAGCTCATTAACCCTATTACTACGCGCCTACCTTGGCTCAATGGATAACCGCCTCGTCACCATTACAGCCCTGCATAAAGCAATCAATAATAAATTTAATGAAGCCGGTATTGAAATCCCTTTTCCTCAGCGAGATCTACACCTGGATGGCTCAAACCCTTTAGAGGTGCGAATAAGCAATCCCCCGCAAACCAGCTGATGGTCACATACTCATAACTCGACACCATTATAGTGATCCCTCGCTGCGATCATTGCTAAATACTACCAGGTTGGCAGGTACTAGTGTAGTGTCCTGAATAAAATATTCATTTATAATTCCCAGTGTTCCGGTTTATGGCAAAGGAAGGAAAAAATGAATTCAGCAGT
>JAHXHU010000188.1 GCA_025656375.1 Candidatus Thiodiazotropha sp. (ex Ustalcina ferruginea)
AGGGCGGTGCAATATTGCGTACTTTTACAAACCCGGATAGTGGTGGTATGGATCTGATTTGCTTTGCTGTCGAGGATACCGGTGTAGGCATTCCTGAGAACAAGCATGAATTGGTCTTCGAAGCATTCAAACAGGCAGACGGATCGACCAGTCGTCGATTTGGCGGTACCGGGTTAGGACTCAGTATCAGCCGGGAGCTGGCACGTCTTCTGGGGGGAAAAATAAACCTCGAGAGTGAAGAGGGAGCAGGTGCTACTTTCACCTTATGCCTGCCACCGGAGTTTGATCATAGCAACCTCTCTCCACAGCAGGTCGAAGTCCAAGATGCGGTGGAACCGGAGTTGCTGCGTGAACGAAAGTCCATGCAAAACAACCTATCAACGGAAAAAACATCGAATACTCCCTTCGCCGGAAAGCGGATATTGGTCGTGGACGATGACTTGCAGAGCCTTCTCGCACTTACGCCACGACTGGAAACCTGGGGATTTGAGGTGGCTGGAGCTGGTGACGGCCAGGAAGCCATAGATACACTGAATGAAGACCCGGAATTCAGTCTTATATTGATGGACATCATGATGCCGGAGTTGGATGGCTATGATACGATCGGATATATACGTAAAACGACGCAGCTCAAAGCACTCAAAGTCATTGTGCTGAGCGCCAAGAATACGGCTGAAGACCGTAAACGTAGCCTGGATGCTGGAGCAGACGATTTTGTGGCCAAACCGGTCGACTCAGATAAGCTCCAGGCAGTCATAAGAGAGCATTTAGTGCGAGAATGAAAAGATACGCCGGTTTCAAACTGCTGATCGTGGATGACCACGAGCACAACTTATTTACTCTGCACACGCTGGTAGAACGCTACATGGATGTGGAGATTCTGGAGGCCATCTCGGGACAGCAGGCACTGGATATTGCTGTCAGAGAGCCTGGTATCGACCTCATCATGCTGGATGTGCAGATGCCGGAAATGGATGGTTTTCAGACCGCATCCATGTTGAAAATTCGAAAAAAGACCAAAGACATCCCGATTATCTTTCTCACCGCCGCCTTCAAGACTGAAGAGTTTCAGGAGAAGGGATACGAAGTAGGCGGTGTCGACTACTTGCTAAAGCCCATTGATGACAATCAACTGCTGAACAAAATCAGTACCTATTTCAGACTCATCGAAAAAGAGCGCGAACTTAACAAGATTCTGGAGCAAAAGGTGGCGGAAAGGACGGCTGAACTGGCTGCCGCCAAACAGCATCTGGAAAACATCATTACCCACATGGGTGAAGCCCTCCTGGTACTCAATCCCGAGGGTGAGATCGAATCTGCCAATCCGGCCGCGTGCAAGATGCTCGATTACAATGAGACCGATCTATTGGAAATGTCGATCGGCGATGTCTTCGAAGAGGAGGAAGAGGAGCAGGCCGGTGCTTTTTTCGGGACTTGGTTGGAGGCATTGATACGCACAGGCGCGTTGAGCCGCATTGAGGCATGCCTCATCGCTAAGGACGGACGCCGTGTACCCATTCTGTTTTCCCGCACCGCCGTCAAAGACAGCGACGACAAAATCAATCATATTGTCTGTATAGCAAAGGATATGACAGGTTATATCCGCGAGCTGGATGCAATGAAGAGTGTATCCAAAGGAGCTTGAAAAAATGAACGAGCCAATCGATCCACGCCTAACTGAAGATGAAGACACATCGCTTACAGCCAACGCACTCAAGGCCATGGCCCACCCACTTCGCTGGAAGATTCTCTGTTCACTGGGTGAAAATGAACTCTCAGTGGGGGAAATAGTAGAGCGGACAGGTACATCCCAGAGCAATATCTCACAACATCTCGAGCAGCTGCGTAACAAGAACATCGTCGTCTCACGCAAAGAGGCCAATCGCATCTACTACCGCATCCGCAACCCCCAGTTGCTGGAGCTGATCGGTATTATGCGTAACGTACTCTGCCCCGCCAATCTGGATGACCGTTATCCAAGATAAGCCGTACAAAACAAGATGAACGAACGTATTTTCGACCTGGAGAGTCGGCTGGCCTTTCAGGAACAGGCCATAAACACCCTCAGTGAAACCGTTGTTGAGCAACAACAGCTCATTGACGCGCTTGCTCGAACCGTTGAAGCGTTGCGTGAACGCATAAAAGCCTTCGATCCATCACCGCTGCAATCCGGTGAACCGGAACCACCGCCACCTCACTATTAACAATAGCGAAGCGATCAAATAGATATCGGAAGGGATGCGGAGATTGATGAAAAAAGCATCTCCGGAGTGCTTGCAAAAGTGATGGCAGTCGCTGCTGGACAGAAGCGCTTACAGGTTCAGGAAGCGTTGAATGAATCAGACATCAACTCATGATTACACTAATCTTGCAGCCTGATAGGCAGTAAAAAGAAATGTTTGCAACACGCCAGGTTTGGGTATGCACCAAGTTGAGAAACCAACAATCCGACTCAATCACCGGCGTATAAATTCACATCAATCTTCGGTGGCATCTGCAGATGAAAGCCTTGGCTATGCAGATTTTCCATCACGACAGCCACATCTTCGCGAGCCAGTTTCCGCTGATCACTCAGGGCGATCTCCATCACTCTCACCGGGACACCGAATCGTTCCAACAAGGCATCGGGCACACAGGTAAAGTCATCTTCCCGGGCGATGTAGAGATACATCTCATCCTTGCGGGGGCTGCGATAGACCCAGCAAGCCAGACCCCATATCATTCAATTCACTGCCCACTCTCATTAATCGAAGGTGCAGCAACCACTGGCTTCAGCTTCCAAATATCATGATTGTATTCCTGAATTGTGCGGTCGGTGGAGAAACGGCCGCTTTTGGCACTGTTGAGAATACTCATGCGTGTCCAGTGTTTCTGATCCTGATAGGCCATGGCCGCTTGATCCTGAGAGTCGAGATAACCACGAAAATCAGCAGCCGTCATCCACGGATCATAGGGATTGCGGATTGATTCGATGATGGGATCGAATATCCCCGGCTCGAACTGGTTGAAATAGCCACTCTCCAGTAACTGCATGACCCGTTTCAGATCGCTATCCTGTTCAATAATGCTGTTCGGCATGTAGTGAGTGCGCATCGCTTCAACCTCTTCACTGGTAAGACCAAACAGAAAGAAGTTAGCCTCTCCTACCTCTTCGAGAATCTCGATATTGGCCCCATCCAATGTGCCGATAGTCACCGCCCCGTTCATCATAAACTTCATGTTGCCGGTACCTGAGGCCTCCTTACCAGCCGTGGAGATCTGTTCGGAAAGATCAGTACCGGGTGCGATCACTTCCATAGCGGTAACCCGGTAGTTGGGTAGAAATGCAACCTTCAGCAGATGACCGACCTGTCGGTCGTTATTCACCACTCGTGCCACACTATTGATCAACTTGATGATCCGTTTCGCCATTTGATAACCAGGTGCCGCTTTACCGCCAATCAATACACAGCGTTTGGTCCAGTTTTCAGTATCTCCCGCCTTGATGCGATTGTAGAGGTGTATGACATGGAGAATATTCAGTAGTTGACGCTTGTATTCATGGATGCGTTTTACCTGTACATCAAACAGGGCATCGGTGTCGAATACCAGATTACAGTCAGCCTTGACCAACTTTGCCAGATGCTGCTTGTTCTCTGTCTTGACCTTCTGCCACTTACGTTGGAATGCGCTGTTGTCAGCCAGTGAAACCAACTTTTCCAGTGCAGGCAGATCAGATATCCAGCCGTTACCAACCGTCTCATCAATCAATTTTCGCAGGCTGGGATTACTGGCTGCCAGCCATCGCCGCGGGGTTACCCCATTGGTTTTGTTGTTGAAACGCTCAGGCCAGAATTCAAAGAAATCCTGGAACAACCCCTGTTTCAGCAGCTCTGTATGGAGTGCTGCTACACCATTGATCGAGAAGCTACCCACGATGGCAAGATAGGCCATACGCACCATCGGCACCTCACCCTCTTCGATGATCGACATCCGCCGTAAACGGTCCGTATCTCCCGGCCATCGTGAGGCCACCTGGCCAAGGAAGCGTGCATTGATCTCGTAAATGATCTCTAAAAGCCTTGGCAGCAGACACTTGAACAACTTGACGGGCCAGCGTTCAAGGGCTTCTGGAAGCAGGGTATGGTTGGTATAAGCCATGGTGCTACTGGTGACATGCCAGGCCTTGTCCCAAGAAAACCCTTGCTCATCCATCAATTGGCGCATCAGCTCAGCAATTGAAATACTGGGATGGGTATCGTTGAGTTGAAAGCAGTTCTTATCAGCGAAGCTGTCAAAATCCGAGTGGCTCTCTTTCCACTCACGAATGACATCCTTAAGACTGGCAGAAGCTAGAAAATATTGCTGGCGCAGGCGCAGCTCTTTACCATTTTCGCTGGCATCGTTTGGATAGAGCACCATGGTAATGTGCTCTGCATCATTTTTTGCCTCGACCGCTTCTGTGTAACTGCCGGCATTAAACTCCTCTAGATTAAATTCATCTGTGGCGGCCGCTTTCCACAGTCGCAGAGTGTTTACGGTACCGTTACGATAACCGGGTATCGGCAGGTCGTAAGGTACGGCCAGCACATCCTGTGTGTCCACCCAGCGCAGAGAGCCATTGATATGTTCTGTGTGTCCGCAGAATTTAATCCGCTGGGTATATTCCGGGCGTTCCAGCTCCCAGGGATTACCATCCCTTAGCCAGTGATCGGGATCCTCAATCTGTTGGCCGTTGGCGATATGCTGACGGAACATCCCATACTCATAGCGCAACCCATAGCCACGCACGGGTAGTTGCAGGGTGGCGCAGCTATCGAGAAAGCAGGCGGCGAGACGACCCAGGCCTCCATTACCGAGCCCGGCATCCGGTTCACTTTCGCGAATATCGTCCAGATTAATGCCTAAATCCATGAAGGCCTGGCTGACCTCTTCACTGACATCCAGGTTAAGGATCGCATTACTGAGCGTTCGCCCCATGAGAAATTCAAGGGAAAGATAGAAGGTACGCTTGCAGTCGTCCTTCTCATAGGTGGTGCGGGTCATCTTCCAGCGTTCGATCAGCCGGTCACGGATGGCCAACGCGAGCGCCTTGTAAGGGTAGTGGCTGGATGTACAGTGGTCGACTCGCCCCAGGGTATGGGCGAAATAGCGTCTAAAGTCGTAAGAGATGGCATCTGCATCCATGCCCAGAGGGGGCAGTGGTGCCAATGGATTGCAGGCTTGCTTCAACGGTTTGGTTGATGAGGACTCTTTTTTTCGCATGGCGTGACTCTACTGGAAGAAGGCATCAACTCGGCGCAGCGCAGCCCCGCCGAGCTCCATGAATGTAACTACCAGAGTGGTAGATCGGTGCTCCCCATGAGGTATTCATCCACCGCCCGGGCTGCTTGTCGTCCTTCACGAATGGCCCACACGACCAGTGACTGACCACGACGCATATCCCCCGCAGTGAACACACCGTCGATTGAGGTCTTATAGGCACCGGCACCCTCTGTGGCAGACTTCACATTGCCACGACCATCCAATTCAACACCCAGCTCCTCAAGAAGGCCTTCATGGAGCGGATGTACGAAACCCATCGCAAGCGTTACCAGATCAGCCTTGATTTCAAATTCGGATTCAGCAACTTCATGCATCTTCCAGTTGCCGCTCTCGTCCTTCTCCCATTCGACCTTGATACAGCGTACGGCCGCTAAATTGCCATTGCCATCATCGAGAAATGCCTTGGTAGCCACTTGCCACATTCGATCACAACCCTCTTCCTGAGAACTGGAAGTGCGCATCTTGTTTGGCCACTCAGGCCAGGTGGTACCCTTCTCCTCCTTTTTAGGTGGCTTGGGCAGGATTTCCAACTGAGTTACAGAGGCTGCACCATGACGATTTGAGGTGCCTATACAATCCGACCCGGTATCACCGCCACCAATCACAACAACATGCTTGCCTTCAGCAGAGATAAAATCATCCACCTGGTCGCCCTGTACACGATGGCTATTGCTACGCAGAAAATCCATCGCAAAGTGGACACCATCCAACTCACGCCCGGGCATGGGTAGATCTCGCGGTTTCTCAGCACCGCCGGTGAGCACAACAGCATCAAATCTTTCCACCAACTGTTTGGCAGGAACATCAACGCCGATATGGATGCTGGTCCTGAACTCGACGCCTTCTGTGCGCATCTGCGCCATGCGGCGGTCGATCACTTTTTTATCAAGTTTGAAATCGGGAATGCCGTAACGCAGCAAGCCACCAATACGGTTCTGTTTTTCAAACAGTACAACCTCATGACCTGCTCGTGCCAGCTGTTGTGCTGCAGCCATACCGGCAGGTCCTGAACCGACCACGGCAACCCGTTTTCCGCTCTTGTGATCAGCTATCTGGGGTTTGACCCAACCCTCACTCCAGGCCTTTTCAATAATGCTGTACTCTATAGTCTTGATCGTGACCGGCTGATCATCCAGATTCAGGGTACAGGCCGCCTCGCACGGTGCAGGGCAGATCCGTCCGGTAAACTCCGGAAAGTTATTGGTGCTGTGGAGCACTTCTATCGCTGACCGCCAGTCGCCACGGTAGACCAGGTCATTCCAGTCCGGAATGATATTATTCACCGGACAACCACTGTGACAAAAAGGAATACCACAATCCATACAACGTGCGCCCTGCTGGCTCACGTTATCATCACTCAATGGAATAGCGAACTCATCGTAATTGACAATGCGGTCCGCGACAGGCGCATAGGTCCTGTCCTGACGGGTGATCTCCTTGAATCCTGTTGGTTTACCCATGATTAGTGACTCCCCTGACTGGCTGCCAAGCCGGAACTTTTTTGTGCCTGCATCTCTTTCAATGCACGTCGATACTCAACCGGCATAACCTTCACAAACTTCGGCAGCATGCTCTCCCAGTTACCCAGGATGCGCTTCCCAACCTCCGAATTGGTGTAGTGCAGATGGCGCTCGATAAGCTGCTTGAGTCGTAACGCATCGAAGCGCGTCATATCATTGCTGAGATCAACCCGACCATGACTCTCAAGGTCACCACCCTGGTGATCCAGCTCTTCGAGTGCAATATCTTCCGCCTCGATCGGCTCCAACTCAACTTGCGCCATATTGCAACGTTCACTGAAATCTCCAGCCTCATCCAGCACATAGGCGATACCGCCTGACATGCCTGCTGCAAAGTTACGTCCAGTGGGACCGAGGCAGACCACAATACCGCCCGTCATGTATTCGCAACCATGGTCTCCGACACCCTCAATCACGGCGGAGGCACCGGAGTTGCGCACACAAAATCGTTCACCGGCGACGCCTCGGAAGTAACACTCGCCGCTGATAGCGCCATACAATACGGTATTGCCGACAATGATATTCTCTTCCGCCTTACCGATTTTCGAGCTGGCCGGCGGGTAGATTACCAAACGTCCACCCGACAGCCCCTTACCGACATAATCATTTCCCTCACCGGCTAGCTCAGCTGTGACACCCTTTGCCAACCAGGAGCCAAAAGACTGACCCGCCGTACCAGAGACTTTGATGTAGATGGTGTCATCAGGCAGGCCGGCAAGACCATATTTTTCAGCCACTCGACCGGAAAGCATGGTGCCGAATGTACGATTGTAGTTATGAATATCGATATCGATCTTCACCGCTTCAGCCTGTTCAAGTGCCGGCTTGGCCCGCTTGATCAGCTCCAGGTCGATGGCCTTGTCGAGACCGTGATCCTGGGTTTCGCAATTAAAGATCGCAACATCCTCACCAGCCTCTGGCTTACGCAGCAGGCGACTGTAATCAAGCCCTTCCGCCTTCCAGTGGTTGATCGCCTTACGCATATCGAGACGATCGCTTTGACCAACCATCTCGCTCCAGCTCCTGAATCCAAGCGCTGCCATCAACTTGCGCGCCTCTTCGGCAACGAAGAAAAAGTAGTTGATCACATGTTCAGGTTCGCCTGTAAAACGCTTGCGTAACTCCGGATCTTGGGTGGCTATACCCACTGGACATGTGTTGAGATGGCATTTACGCATCATCAGACACCCTTCTGCAATCAGGGGTGCTGTGGCAAACCCGATCTCGTCAGCGCCCAGCAGTGCAGCGATGACAACATCCCGACCAGTCCGCATACCACCATCGGCCTGAACGGCAATACGTCCACGCAGTTTATTCAGTACCAGGGTCTGGTGGGTCTCGGCAAGACCTATCTCCCAGGGAGAGCCTGCATGCTTTATTGAGGTCAAAGGACTGGCACCCGTACCACCATCGTATCCTGAGATAGTCACATGGTCGGCATGAGCCTTGGAAACACCTGCGGCAACCGTACCGACGCCAACCTCTGAAACCAGTTTGACCGAGATACGTGCCTTGGGGTTAACGTTCTTCAGATCATGGATCAGCTGTGCGAGATCCTCTATCGAGTAGATATCATGATGTGGTGGTGGGGAGATCAGTCCCACCCCTGGGGTAGAGTGACGCACCCGAGCAATCTGCTGGTTGACTTTGTGGCCAGGCAGCTGCCCACCCTCCCCTGGCTTAGCGCCCTGGGCCATCTTGATCTGAATATCGTCAGCATTGACCAGGTATTCGGTGGTTACCCCAAAACGGCCTGATGCTACCTGTTTGATGGCTGAGCGTTCCGGATTGCTAGATCCATCCGCTAATGGGCTGAACCGCTCCGGCTCCTCTCCCCCTTCACCTGTGTTGGACTTGCCACCTAAGGCATTCATTGCCTTCGCCAAGGTGGAATGGGCCTCATATGAGATTGAGCCGAATGACATCGCACCGGTGGCAAAACGTTTGACGATCTCGCTTGCCGGTTCAACCTCATCCAATGATAGTGACTGATTCGCCAGTTTGAACTCGAACAGTCCCCGCAGGGTCAGCAGGATCTCGTTCTGGGTATTGATCGCATCGGCGAACACCTGATAGGTACTCCAATCGTTGCTCCGCACCGCATGTTGCAGCTTAGCGATGGTTTCCGGGGTCCAATTGTGGTCCTCACCACGCAACCGGTAGGCATAGTCACCTCCGACATCCAGATGCTTTTGGTAGATCAATTGATCACCATAAGCCTTGTCATGCCACTTCATTGCTTCAGCGGCCACCTCATTCAGTCCTGCACCTTCAATGGTCGTGGTGGTGCCAGTAAAATAGGCATCGATAAAGCCAGTGGATAGACCTATTGCATCAAAGATCTGTGCCCCGCAATAGGACTGGTAAGTCGATATACCCATCTTCGACATGACCTTTTTCAGGCCTTTACCAATTGCTTTGATATAACGCTCCTGGGCCTCTGGAAAGTGTAAAGGCTCCCCAAAACCCGGCAACAGCGCCTGGATGGTATCGAAGGCCAAATAAGGATTGACCGCCTCTGCACCATACCCTGCCAGCGTGGCAAAATGGTGCACTTCAAGTGCTGCTCCCGTCTCAACCACCAGGCCAGATTCAGTACGCAGACCTTTCCGAATCAGGTGATGATGAACCGCAGAGGTCGCAAGCAGAGCAGGAATGCTGATATTGTCAGCATCAATCTTGCGGTCAGATAGGATAAGGATGTTGTACCCTTCACGCACTTTCTGTTCCGCCAATTCGCAAAGTTTGGACAACGCGGGTTTCATCCCCCCGACACCACTCATCGACGGATAGACAATGTCCAGCGTCATGGTCCGAAAAGCCCCGCCAGTGTTATCTTCAATGTGACGAATGCGCTCCAGATCTTCATTGGTCAATACCGGCTGAGAGACCTCCAGGCGCATATGATCACCGGCATCCGCCATATTCAGCAGATTCGGTCTTGGCCCAATCAGACTGACCAACGACATCACAATCTCTTCCCGAATCGGATCAATCGGTGGATTGGTCACCTGGGCGAAGTTCTGCTTGAAATAGGTCGACAGGTGTTTTGCCCTGAGAGAGAGCACAGAGGGTGGATTATCCGCACCCATCGATCCCGTCGCCTCCTGTCCAGTGAGGACCATGGGCGTCAGAAGAAACTTGATATCTTCCTGACTGTAGCCAAAGGCCTGTTGCGCATCGAGCAGATCATCGTCGTCCGGCGACATCGGTGCCACATCCGACGGCAGTGAGTCCAGATGGATTTGGGTTTGATCCAGCCAGTCTTGATAGGGATTGGTCGCCGCCAGTTCAGCCTTGATCTCAGCATCATCGATAATTCGCCCCTGCTCCAGGTCGATGAGGAACATTTTTCCAGGCTGGAGGCGCCATTTCTTGACGATCTTCTGTTCAGGTATATCCAATACACCCATCTCTGATGCCATCACCACAAGGTCATCATCCGTAATCAGATAGCGCGCCGGACGGAGGCCATTACGATCCAAGGTGGCACCAATCTGACGACCATCAGTAAAGGCCACAGCTGCCGGCCCATCCCAGGGTTCCATTAACGCTGCATGGTATTCGTAGAAGGCCCTCCTCTCCTTATCCATCAGCTTATTGCCGCCCCATGCTTCGGGAATCAGCATCATCATCGCATGAGCCAGTGTGTAACCACCGGCAACCAGTAACTCCAGCGCATTATCGAAACAGGCCGAGTCTGACTGGCCTTCCGGAATCAGTGGCCAGATCTTTTCCAGGTCATCACCCAACACTTCGGAAGCCATGGAGTTCTTACGAGCACGCATCCAGTTGACATTGCCACGCAGGGTATTTATCTCCCCGTTATGGGCAATCATGCGAAATGGGTGGGCAAGATCCCAAGTTGGAAAGGTATTGGTAGAGAAGCGTTGGTGCACCAGCGCCAAAGCGGAAACCATGTGCTCATCGTGGAGATCGAGATAATAGTCTCCCACTTGATCAGCAAGCAGCATCCCTTTATAGACAATGGTACGCGAAGAGAAGGAAGTGAAATAGAAGGACCTACCCCCCTCCATCTCAGCCTGTCTAATCTTATTTTCTATCTGCTTACGAATAACAAAAAGCTTGCGCTCAAATGCATTCTGATCAGCACAATTTGCACCCCGGGCCACAAAGATCTGTCTGACCTGTGGTTCGGTTGGTATAACACTGTAGCCTAATCCGCTGTTTTCCACCGGCACATCGCGCCAGCCAATCAACTGCTGGCCTTCTGCGGTAACCAAGGCCTCAATCGTCTCTTCGCACTCAGCGCGACTTGCCGAATTTTGCGGTAGAAACACCATGCCAATGGCATACTCACCTTCAGCCGGCAAATCGAAATCAACGACACCACGATAGAATGCATCGGGAATCTGTAACAGGATACCTGCACCATCGCCTGCTTTTGGATCGGCCCCGACTGCACCTCGGTGGGTCAGTCGATCAAGGATCTCCAGCCCCTGCTGGATAGTCTGATGGCTTTTTTCACCCTTGATATTGGCTACAAAGCCAACGCCGCAGGCATCGTGTTCATTCGCGGGATCATAGAGTCCCTGTTTCGGTGGTAAAGCACCTTGGCTCATTACGCAAACCTCATTTTGCCAGCCCTCGTTAGGTCAGCACCGTATCGAGGGTCATGCAATAACCTGAAATAAGGAATTCTCAGCGACCTGTCAGGCCGCAGGATTACATCCAGCGCCTCACCCCATAATCACAGCTGCCACCATTTGAGATGCAGCATGACCACGATTCGAGGCACTTGAAGACGCAGAACATCGAAGGATACTTGAGAATTAGCTCTCAATCTAGTTTGAAAATGCTCGATGTCTTGACAGGGATCCATCCAGAAGCGGTGAAATATATCGCAAAATGGGCAAAGAGATACAGCAATCTAAATTAAATTAAGAATATCAATAAGTTAATCTTACTAAATTCGTCCATTTCAGATATATTGCAATTAATTGTATCTCATAAGGCACCCTCAATGAGGAATTAAATGCCTGGTAAACCAACCCTGCTAACGAGGGATAGTCTGCTGCAGAGAAGCGAAAGAGCGAACCCAAACACCGCCTTTACGCACCGCCGAGGGTAGCGATGCAACGGCCTCCTCTGCCTTGTTTCGATCGGGATAGACACCCCATAGCAAGGCATACCAAGGCTCTCCATTTCTTGTTGTTTTAAAAGTGTAGGCCTCGTCTCCAAGGCGATTTCTATCAATAAACACTTGAAGTGAGTCCAAATTTTCTACCGCGATGAGTTGCAGGGTAAAGCTTTCAGGTGAGCGTGACACAATCCAATCGAATTCCTTGTCCTGTTCACCGGTATTGGTCGGGGTCGTCTTCTCTAATATCTTGTCGGAGGAGGTCTTCTGATCGATAGAATCTCGTTCAGCGATAACCTGCATCTCTACAGGCACTTCGGTAATCTCCCCATTAATAATGGGACTCAAAAGTAGTCACTGTTAAGCTGTCTGAGCCAGCTTCTGTATCGGGGTGATTCCACCTAAT
>JAHXHU010000285.1 GCA_025656375.1 Candidatus Thiodiazotropha sp. (ex Ustalcina ferruginea)
ATCTAATAGCTTGAAATCGCTAAGGATGGTGACCTTCCTACAGAGGACTTTCACCTCATTAGTTCATACCCATGCTGGGCGTACACAAGTAAAAAAAAGGGGCCAAAGGCCCCTTTTTATAGCATCTCGTCAATCAATCAGGCTTCTTCAATCGCCTTCATGCTGAGGCGAATACGACCCTGCTTATCAACTTCCAACACTTTGACCTTAACTACATCACCCTCAGAAAGCTTGTCGCTTACCTTCTCCACGCGTTCATTGGAGATTTGGGAGATATGCACCAGCCCATCCTTGCCAGGAAGAATGGTGACAAAAGCACCAAAGTCCATCAGTTTTGCCACTTTGCCCTCGTAGATAGTACCGACCTCTACATCTGCGGTGATCAATTCGACACGCTTGCGTGCCTCTTCACCAGCCGACTTATCAACAGAGAAGATCTTCACTACACCATCATCGGTGATATCCACGGTAGCACCCGTCTCTTCAGTAATGGAGCGAATTGTCACACCGCCTTTACCGATCACGTCACGGATTTTATCCGGATTGATTTTAAACTCGATAATGCGTGGGGCATGCTCAGACATCTCATTCCGATGGGAGTCGATGACACTGTTCATCTCTCCAAGGATATGCAGACGACCCTCTTTGGCCTGCTCCAGCGCGATTTCCATGATCTGCTTGGTGATACCGTTGATCTTGATATCCATCTGCAGCGCATTAATACCCTCATGGGTACCAGCAACCTTGAAGTCCATGTCACCCAAGTGATCCTCATCACCCATGATATCTGTCAGTACTGCGAATTTATCGCCCTCTTTAATCAAACCCATCGCCACACCGGCTACGGGTGCTTTGACCGGCACACCTGCATCCATGAGTGCCAGACTGGTACCGCAGACAGAGGCCATTGAGGAAGAACCGTTGGATTCAGTGATCTCGGAGACCACGCGGATCGCATACGGGAATTCACCTATCGTCGGCATACAAGCCAGCACACCACGCTTAGCTAGACGACCATGGCCAATTTCGCGGCGCTTCGGACTACCAACACGACCGGTCTCACCTACACAAAAGGGAGGAAAATTGTAGTGCAGCATGAAGTGCTCGCGACGGGAACCTTCCAGTGCATCAATGATCTGGGAATCCCTTTCTGTACCCAGTGTAGTGATGACCAAAGCTTGGGTCTCACCTCGGGTAAACAGGGCAGATCCATGAGTGCGAGGCAGGACACCGGTACGTACGCTGATGGGGCGTACAGTGCGCGTATCACGACCATCAATGCGGGGTTCACCATCCAGTATACGTCCACGTACTGTACGTTTTTTGAGCTTCTGCAGTGTGCCCTTGACCTGATCAGTGTTCCAGCGAGGCGCACTACCCTCTTCCACTGAACAGAGCTTCTCAATTGTCGCTGCCGTTACTGCATCACTAGCAGCGTAGCGATCCAGCTTGTCAGCGATACTGTAGGCATCGCCGATACCTTGTGCAGCTTCTGCTTCAACTGCAGCAGTCAATGCTGCATCCTCAACCGGTACAATGAATTCGGCATTGGGTTTATTGACGTCTGCAGCTAACTCTTTGATTGCCTGAATAGCAACCTGGGACTGCTCGTGTCCGAAAAGTACCGCACCCAGCATAACTTCTTCGGAAAGCTGATTGGCCTCGGACTCTACCATCAGTACCGCTTCTTCTGTACCAGCAACGATCAGATCCAGGTCGGAATCTGGATTGATGCCTGTTGTAGCGGAATTCAGGATGTATTCACCGTCTTTGTAGCCGACTCGAGCAGCGCCAACGGGTCCCTGAAACGGCAGGCCGGAGATAGCCAATGCTGCAGAAGTACCGATCAGTGATGGAATCTCCGGATCTACGGCTGGATTCAGGGACATCACCGTAATGATGACTTGAACCTCACTGGTGAAGCCTTTCGGGAAAAGCGGACGAATGGGACGATCGATGAGACGAGACGTCAGGATCTCCTTTTCACTTGGCCGGCCCTCGCGGCGAAAAAAACCGCCGGGTATCATGCCTGCGGCATAGGTCTTCTCTTGATAGTCCACGGTAAGCGGGAAAAAGTCACGTGGTATGCTGCTCTTCGCTTCGACCACAGTTACCTGAACCACGGTATCATCCATATTGACCATGACAGCGCCGTCAGCCTGCCTTGCGATCTCACCGGTTTCGATGGAGACCTTATTGTCTCCCCACTGAAATTCTTTCTTTATTAATGTCACTGTTGAATCCTTGGATACGTTAGTGTTGGCAGGGGTGGTTTAGCGACGCAGACCCAAACGACTGATCAGGTCTTTATAACGCTGCTGATCTTTGCCTTTCAGATAATCCAGCAGCTTGCGACGTGAGTTGACCAGACGCACCAGACCCTGGCGGGAGTGGTGATCCTGTTTGTGCTCTTTGAAATGCTCGGTCAGCTGGGTAATACGGCTGGTCATCAAGGCTACCTGTACCTCGGGGGAACCGGTATCCCCTGGCGCACGCTGGTACTCCTCAACGACGGATTTCTTTTCTGTTGCACTCATTGACATGAGGTGTCTCCTCTAACTTAGATTGTTACACGTTGGCCCTTTTTTCAGATCAACCCGACAATGAGTTCAGGCGGACCGGACCGGATTAAAAAATCGTAAAAATCCAGGCTACCCCTGGAAAGACCGCGTAGTATGCGCGTTCTGGACCATCACCGCAACACTAATACCCCTATGAGTGACGGAATTTTGTTAGTCATTCAATTCGTTACCTGCAATAGCCTTATTTTCCCAATAAGTTTGTGCTATTTCAGCATTATTGATTCGTTGCCATTAGCCTTTTTGGGGCCACACGTCCGTCATCAAGGATCTGCCCAACACCCAGGAAATCAGTCTTATTGGCGTACAATCGAACCCATCCACTGGTAGGTGCATTGGGCACCAGGATCGGTTGACCCTGTTTCATATAGAATGCAGCATCCGCAGAGAGGGCTACTTCTGGCCACTCCGCCAATGCGCTTTCCAATGGTAGCAACCAATCATCCATCTCTTTGAATTGCTTTTCAGAGAATGCCTGCTGCACACTTTCCAAAGTCACCATCGACTGGTCGTCATAGGGGCCTACACCGGTGCGGCGCAGTCCGCTGACGTAGGCACCACACCCCAAACGTTTGCCGATGTCCTCTGCGAGGGTGCGTACATAGGTTCCTTTCGAACAGTGCACATCCATTTCGAATTCAGGAAGCGAGAAATTGATTAACCGCAATGAATGGATATGGATAGTCCGCGTCTCACGTTCAACTTCGACCCCCTGACGCGCCAATTTATAGAGACGCTCACCCTGATGCTTGATGGCGGAGTACATCGGCGGCAGCTGTTGTTGCTCACCCATAAACTCAGTCAGTACATCATGCAGTGCCGACTCTGTGACACCACTTGGATCGGCACGTTCTACCACCTCACCTTCCGCATCAGCGGTGGTCGTTGTCTCGCCAAGTTTGACCCGCACACTGTAGTGCTTATCGGCATCAAGCAAAAAGGCCGAAAGCTTGGTAGCTTCGCCAAAGCAGATCGGTAATAGGCCTGTTGCGAGTGGATCAAGGCTACCAGTATGCCCAGCCTTCGCTGCTTTGTAGAAAAACTTGACCTCTTGCAAGGCCTTGTTCGAAGTCATACCTACAGGTTTGTCGAGCAGCAATACACCACTGATATTGCGCCCTCTGTTGCGACGACGTCCCATGCTAATACTCTATCTTGCTAAATGTGAGAATGGATTAATCCAGATCGGCGTGGTTGTCCGTCACTGCCAGTTCGATCAAGGTGGACAGATGCTCTCCCTGCTCCACTGATGTGTCATAGACAAAATTCAACTTCGGTATGGAGCGCAGCTTCATACGCTGTCCCAAAAGCCATCGAAGATGTCCGGCCATTTGATTCAGGTGCTTGGTACTCTCCTTTTGGGAGAGTGTTGCAGCCATGCTGGTAAAGAATGTCTTGGCTTGGGACAGATCTCTGACTACCCGTACCTCCTGAATAGTCACCATCCCCAATGCAGGGTCTTTGATCTCATCCCGGATCAGCATTGCCAACTCCCGTTGGAGTTCGGCACCTATCCGGTCAGTACGCTTGAATTCACGAGACATGTATCAGGGCCTATGCCACTTCAGTGCGTTCGAAGACCTCGATCTGATCGCCAACCTGGACATCGTTGTAGTTTTTAACGCCTATACCGCACTCCATGCCATTCTTAACTTCATTGACATCATCTTTAAAGCGGCGCAACGATTCCAACGCACCCTCGTAAATCACTACATTGTCACGCAGCACACGAATAGGGCTGTTACGTTTAACGACACCTTCAGTCACCATGCAACCGGCGATGGCGCCGATCTTGGAGTTGCGGAACACATCGCGTACCTCGGCAAGTCCAATGATCTCTTCGCGAATCTCAGGTGAGAGCATGCCAGATATGGCCTTTTTCACATCATCGATAATTTCGTAGATGATGCTGTAGTAGCGCATATCGATACCCTGCTCCTCAACCACTCGGCGGGCACCTGCATCAGCACGCACATTGAAGCCGATAATGATGGCATTGGATGTGACTGCCAGGTTGGCATCAGATTCATTGATACCGCCGACACCTGAAGCGACAACACGCACTCTCACTTCCTCGGAGGATGTGTTGGTCAGGGAATCCTTCAAAGCTTCAACGCTGCCTTGCACATCGGCCTTGACGATGATATTGAGGTTCTGATTCTCGCCTTCTGCCATCTGGGTGAACATCTCATCCAACTTGGCAGCCTTTTGTGCGGCGAGTCGAGTATCCCGTTGTTTATCGTGACGCAATTCGGCAAGCTCACGAGCCCGCCGCTCGTCACTGACAGCACGTACGTCATCACCCGCTTCGGGCGTACCTGAGAGGCCCAGCACAACCACTGGAATGGATGGACCGGCTGTCTTGATGGATCGACCATTCTCGTTGAACATGGCACGCACGCGGCCATACTCTTTACCAGAAACAATCATATCACCGCGATTCAGGGTACCGGACTGTACCAGTACGGTGGCCACTGGACCACGCCCTTTATCGAGAGATGACTCAACAATTGAGCCGTTAGCTGCCCCCTCTTTGACTGCCTTAAGTTCCAATACTTCAGCCTGTAGCAGAATGGCATCCAGCAGTTCATCGATACCTGCACCTGTCTTGGCAGAGACTCTGGCAAACATGGTGTCACCGCCCCAATCCTCGGGTATGACCTCCTCCTGAGAAAGCTCCTGGATAACGCGATCCGGATTCGCATCCTCCTTATCTATTTTGTTTATCGCCACAATCAACGGTACACCTGCGGCCTTAGCATGCTGAATCGCTTCCTTGGTCTGAGGCATTACACCATCATCAGCAGCCACCACCAAAATGACAATGTCGGTAACTTTTGCTCCACGGGCACGCATCGCTGTAAATGCGGCATGGCCGGGTGTGTCGAGGAAAGAGACTGTACCCTTATCGGTATCCACATGGTAAGCACCGATATGTTGGGTAATACCGCCCGCTTCACCTGCAGCGACGCGACTGGTGCGAATATAGTCAAGCAGAGAGGTCTTACCGTGATCGACATGTCCCATGATCGTAACCACAGGCGGACGAGTGACCATGTCGCCCATGGTATGGGCTTCATCCTCAATGCTCAGTAGATCAGCTTCGATGTCCTCTTCCCGTTGTTGCACAGGAACATGTCCCATCTCTTCCACTACCAGCACAGCCGTATCCCGGTCCAATGGCTGATTGATGGTAACCATCATGCCCATTTTCATCAGCACCTTGATGACCTCGGCTGCCTTGATAGTCATACGCTGAGCCAACTCAGCAACCGTGATGTTCTCAGGTATCTTCACTTCATGGACAACCGGTGTGGTAGGACGTTGAAAACCATGTTGTGCATCACTAACAGTTGCAGAGGATTTTCGCTGTTTGGTTGGCTTTTTCTTACGCCGGCCACGCGCACCCTCAGCAACATGAAGCTCTTTGCGTTCCAGTCGTTGCTCACCTTCGATCTCCTTTCCCTCACGTTTGTTGTCCTTACGTCCCTTTTTGCTGCGAGCAGAATCAGTCTTGGGGGCAGCCTTCTCCTTCACCGGATGTTTGGCCTTGAGCAGCGCTTCTTCCTGTGCCTTGCGGACCGCCTCTTCATCAGCCAGGCGCTTGGCAGCCTCTTCCTCTGCCTGTTTGGCCGCCTCTTCCTCAGCACGCTTCGCCGCTTCTGCAGCTTTGCGCGCCTCAATCTCAGCTTCGATGGCAGCCTTCTCCTTAGCCTGTTCGTCGAGTGCCTTACGAGCCTCTTCAGCCTCTTTCGTCTTACTCTCGCCAGATTCTACGGATGTACGCTTCACATAGGTACGTTTCTTACGTACCTCAACACTCACAGTCTTGGCTGGTGCCGTCGATACGCGGCTCATGGTACTACGCCCTGAAGCTGTGGGCTGACGAAGTTCGCTGACTGTTTTGCGTCGTAAGGTCACCTTGCTCGGCGCAGTAACGCCGGCAGTTTTTTTCTTTCCATGACTCTCGCGCAGATGGAGTAACAATCTGGCTTTCTCTTCATCAGAGATCCTGTCCTCAGGACTCTTGGCCTGAATTCCGGCACCCTCCAACTGTTCCATCAACCGGTCGGCAGGTATACCAACCACGTTTGCAAGTTGTGCTACCGTTACTTCACTCATACGTCAGGCCTCTTGAGTTTGCCTTATCCATCTATTGCTATGCTTAACTTTCATGCTGGACTAATGTCCGATTTTGAGGATACACAACGACTTATTTCGCCTCTTCAAACCAGGGTGCACGGGCAGTCATGATCAACTGACCGGCACGCTCTTCATCCATGCCATCGATCTCCATCAACTCATCAATGGATTGTTCGGCAAGATCCTCCATGGTGACTACGCCTCGACCAGCAAGGGTAAAAGCCAGCTGCTGATCCATACCTTGCATGGCAAGAAGATCCTCTGCAGGTTCACGAAATGCCTCTTCATTGGCAATCGCACGTGTCAGCAGAAAGTCCTTTGCCCGGTTGCGTAGCTCGTTTACCAGATCCTCGTCGAACTCTTCAATGGTGAGCATCTCCTCAATGGGAACATAGGCGACCTCATCAACACTGGCAAAACCTTCCTGAACCAGGATAGCGGCCACATCCTCATCCACATCAAGCTGATCCATGAACGCATCCATTAGACCCTTGGCTTCAGACTCACTCTTCTCGGAAGCCTGCGTCTCATCCATGACATTCAATTCCCAGCCAGTCAGCTGACTGGCCAGTCGTACATTCTGGCCTCCACGGCCAATCGCCTGGGAAAGATTTTCTTCACTCACGGCCACATCCATGGCATGGGTATCTTCATCCACGACGATGGATACGACATCTGCTGGAGACATCGCGTTAATCACATACTGCGCAGGATTATCATTCCATAAAATGATATCGACCCGCTCCCCATTCAGCTCATTGGAGACTGCCTGCACACGGGAACCCCGCATGCCGACACAGGCACCCACCGGATCGATACGCTGATCGAGTGCCTTGACAGCGATCTTTGCCCGCAGCCCGGAATCGCGTGCAGCGCTCTTGATATCGATCAAACCTTCGCCAACTTCCGGCACCTCAAGCTTGAACAGCTCTATCAGCAGTTCAGGCATGGTGCGACTGATGAAGAGTTGTGGACCCCTGGGCTCAGAGCGAACTTCATACAAATAACCGCGAATCCGATCACCGACTCGAATTGATTCCTTGGGAATCATATGCTCGCGACCGATAAAGGCCTCGGCATTGCCACCCAAGTCAAGGAAGATGTTACCCCGATCAACTCGTTTGACCACACCAGTGACCAGCTCACCCTCTCGGCCTTTGTAGGCCTCAACAACCTTGGCCCGTTCGGCTTCACGCACCTTCTGCACAATGACCTGCTTAGCGGCCTGTGCAGCGATGCGACCGAACTCGATCGATTCGATAGGCTCTTCAGCATAGTCACCGACCTGGATATCAGGGTCCTCCTCCCGGGCGGCATCCAGGATGATCTGCCGTAAGGGTGCGTCAGGCTCATCCTCCGCATACGTTTCAACCACTTCCCAGCGACGGAAGGTGTCATAGTCACCCGTCGTCCGGTCTATGGCTACACGCACCAGTATGTCATCACCGTTTCGCTTGCGCGTTGCGGATGCCAGGGCAGCCTCTATGGCTTCAAAGATGATCTGTTTTGCGACATCCTTCTCATTGGAAACCGCATCTACGACCAGCAATATCTCTTTACTCATCAATTGTTTCCCAATTCAAAATTCCGGTATCACTCGGGCTGAATCGATCAGTTCGATCGGTATTCTATAGAGTGTCCCATCTTCTTCGATTAATACCTGATTCTCTTCTATACCACTCAACACACCCTTAAAGCGGTGGCGGTTTTCAATTTTGGTACGAGTCTTGACCCGCACCATACTGCCCTGAAATCGCTCAAAATGAGCCTGCTCGAACAGCGGCCTGTCCATACCAGGTGAAGAGACCTCAAGCTGATACTGCTCCTTGATGGGATCTTCCACATCCAAAACACCACTGACCTGATGACTGACCTGTACACAGTCATCCAGCACAATGCCATCTTCGTGATCAATGTAGATCCGCAACAGAGATCCACCTTTACCCTGCCCGGTCATCTCCACGCCGACCAGCTCATAACCCAGCAGCTCTACCTCTTTACGTACCAGGGACTTCAGTTTTTCCGGAGCAGAGCGCATTTATTCACCGCAATAAAAAATGGGCGCATGGCCCATCCCGACGTCTTCAAATCCGATACTACGACGAATTCAAGACCTCGCCATAAAAACATCGACCTTTCGAAAACAATAAAACCCCGCTATCGGGGTTTTATTATAATCGTCGCGGCGCATCTACCGGTAACCGGCACCCTATGCAATTCCGCAAATTCGGCGCGAAGAATATCACAGGTGCCCATTCTACGCAATTCCAAACCTTCAGGGCAACCAACCCCCGTGGCCTGCACAGGTTCATTTGACCCTGGACGGCTCAGCCAGGCGACCAAAGCCAGTTTTTTTGCCTCTTTGACCGATTGTTCAGGCCATTTAAAGTGCCAATCACCATCCCGGACTTCGGTCTGACTGTGGCTCAGAACGACAAAACTCTCATCCAGCATCCGCCCACGGTTTTCACCTCCGCCAATCGAGCTGGAAAGCCCAAAACCGAGCATTGCCAGATTGGCTCGTAATTTAATGCCTTTAAGATGGGGTTGCGGGGTAAATCGGACCGCAACACCCTTTCCCGGATCGACCTGTAGACTCAATCGCCCCACCCGCTCTGTTTGTTGCAGATCCAAGGGTGAGCGACGAAACCAGCCACGCCATTCATCGCCATTGAACACGAACCCTGGGGTATAGACAGAGTTGATCGCTCCACTGTGGCGATAGTCTCGCTGACGCTTGCTGAATGCTGTCGACGCAAAACGGTCCCGCCAACCAAGGTCATCCCAGTAGTCGACATGAAATGCCATCGGGATCAGCTGCTGCCACAATCCTGGATGATCCTCTAGCGTTCTCAGCCATGCATCGGCCGGCGGACAACTGCTGCAACCGTGGGAGGTGTAGAGCTCCAACAGATTTACGCGTTCTACCGGACTCTGCAAAGTTAATGAGTAGACGGGCTGCATTACCATCAAGGCCATCAGCCCACCAAATAACAGCAATCCGGCCCATCTGTTCATGCTTCAACCGGTATAAATTTCAGTGCAACACCGTTGTTACAGTAACGTAGTCCTGTCGGTTTGGGACCATCGTTAAATACATGGCCATGATGGCCACCACAGCGGGCACAATGATATTCAGTACGTCGCCAGATGAGTTTGTAATCCTTTTTAGTCTCGAGGCCACCGGGTAGGAAATCATAAAAACTGGGCCATCCGGTTCCGCTCTCATATTTAGTCGATGAGGCGAACAGATGATTGTCACAAGCAACACAGGCAAAGATGCCCTCACGTTTCTCGCCCAGCAGTGGACTGGTTCCAGGCCTCTCCGTACCCTCTTCTCGCAGGATATCAAATTGCTCCGGTGTCAATCTTTCCCGCCACTCGACATCGGTCAGGTCTAATTTTTCTATTTTCATCATCTTCTCATCCTGTCTGGCGAATACTGATTGACCGACAATGGGTATCAAGGCACCAGCACCTAATAATTTGATCAAGCTTCTTCGGTTCATTTCTAATCTCCTCACAACTTACGATGCCGGATAGACAAAACACCATATAGGGTAACTGACAGGAATTGTCACATGAGATTCACCTGAGATAATCGGGTAAATATTCGGGGAATATGCAGACGCGTGTTGCGTCCTATACCACCGATGGTTTTCTCATGGCAGATAGTCTATGCCATAGCCATCCAGAGAGAATCACATAGCTATCACAAATAGATCACAATCTGGGTAGTACTCCATCAATATCGCCTTGATGGAGTACTAATGGCAGGGTGAAGCTGAAGCATGCGCCCCCTGCCTCATTATTGGCAACGGATATACGCCCCCCCTTGAAGTTCAACCATGCGCCGAGCAATGGCTAAAGCTAATCCGGCATGCCCCCCTTCGTGAGTAGACTGTCGATTTCGGTAGAAGGGTTCGAAGATGTGTGGCAGTTCGTCTTCAGCGATGCCTTTACCACTGTCTGTTACTTTGACGGTAGCCTCACTTGCCGATGCATGTTGGGTGACTTGAAGAGCAATCTTTCCACCCTCTTCAACATGATCGAGAGCATTGACAATCAAATTATCCAATACCCTCTCGGTTAGGGCGAAGTCAGCATTCACAAAAGGAGATGATTCAGGGATTTGCCAGTCCAAGGCAACACCAGCCTGCTGAGCGCGCAACTGAAATTTCTGCATCACATCCTGCACCAGTTCCGCCAACGCCATTGGCTCACATACAGGCCGGGTCTCTCGCGCTTCTAACTGTGCCAGATCAAACAGATCTTCCACCATCCGCTTGAGTCGGCCACTCTGATTGAGGGCAATCCCCTAATACGCCTCTCTGCGATCCTCGCTAAGATCAGAGCCTTTCATATTGATCGTCTCGAGATAGCCATGTAGCGCTGCGAGAGGAGTCCTTAGATCGTGTGACACTTGAGCTACCAGCTCTCTGCGTAGACGATCCTGCTCTTTGAGCTGTCCCCACTGATCGATGATACGTAAAGCCATTTCATCAAATGCCGCACCCAACCTGTCGACTTCATCCCCTTCCGCTTTAACAGTTTTAGAAAAATGCTCATGCTGGGTAAAGTCACTCTGTTGAAATGATTCCATAACATGGGAGAGTCGTTGTAGACGACGGGTCAACCAATGGAACAACAGCAGCCCTGTCAGTAACCCGAACCCTAAACTAACAGCGACTGCACCCGCACTGTAGCGTAATGCATAGCTCTCCTGTACCGCCTGCTCAGCGTTATCGTACTCCTCCCCTCTCAACACAACATAGAGGTAACCTTCCAGCATGTCCCCGGCAGGTACCGGGGTCACGGAAAAGGCCTTCCTGCGTTCGTGGGAACGCGGATCGTCACCCAGCAGTGGGAAACCCTCTCCCTGCATGAAGGCCTGGATTGGTCGTAGATCGACCCGCTTACGTTTGACCTTACCGGGATCGGCGGAGAAGGCGAGGATTTTTCCCTCCTTGTCTAACAGGTAGATCTCAATACTGGGGTTGATATCCATATAAGCACTGAAGGTCTTTTTCAGTGCCTGATCGTTCATTGTGCCATCGTTAACCAACTGGCGATCAGCAACGATACGCTGTGCCAGATCACGATTAAAATGTTGAGTAATTTCTTGTAAATAACGTTCGGTGGTAGCCGAAGTAATCAGGGAATAGAGAAGCCCCGTGATCAGGAAGAGTCCGATCAGCGCTAGGGAGAGTCTGGCGTAAAGGGTATGGAACATATGTATTTAACCAGTTGAATTAATTTTCTGATTACCCACCCTACTCAGCCAGCGAACCATTGAGCTTAGAATAGGGGTCAAACCAATCAGTCTCACTATCGTTAGGTTGCAGATACTCATGGCACTGACTTAACGGCTAAAGATCCAATAGATACGATTTTATTAAGCCGTGATTGGTGGGGCAGGGCCCCACTCTACCAACTAGTGTAGTGTCCTGAATAAAATATTCATTTATAATTCCCAGTGTTCCGGTTTATGGCAAAGGAAGGAAAAAATGAATTCAGCAGT
>JAHXHU010000421.1 GCA_025656375.1 Candidatus Thiodiazotropha sp. (ex Ustalcina ferruginea)
CCAGCACAGCAATGAACCAGCGGTTTTTAATGATTCTCAGGATTGCCTGCATGTTACAAGTGTACCTCGTCATAGATTCTGTACCATTCAGCGGGTCTGCAAGGGGCTAGCCACAAGGCATGCCTCGCCGGGAATGGCCCGGTCCTTTCCAAGAGGCATAACGCAGTGGATGGCCCCTTGCAGATCCGCCCGAAGGGAGCCATCCCAATGCACCGGTTCTGCGTTGCGACCCTTGGAAAGGGCATGCCATTCCCTGCGAGCCGCGCCCCGAAGGAAGTGCCCTTGGGGTACGCCTTGACCTGGCGCATTGGGGTGGCTCTGAATGGTGCAGAATCTATGACGAGGTGCACTATAATACCTATGGTTTTATCAGGGTGATCTCCACACGACGATTGCGTGCTCGACCCTCCTTGGTGTCATTGGATGTCAGGGGTTCCGCTGAACCTCGTCCTTCGCTCTGCATCCGTCCCGGCAGGGCGAGATCAAGTGCCATTATCTTTGCCACCGATTCAGCACGTGCCCGGGAGAGGTGCCAGTTGGAGGGATAACGCAGGCTGCGGATGGGTACGTTGTCGGTATGTCCTGCCACCAGAATCTCACCGTCGAGTTTATCCATTGCCGCTGCGATACGATTTAACAGGGGTAGAAACTGATCGCTCACATCGACACTGCCCGAAGCGAACAGGCCGTCACCGGCAATACTCACGCTACCTTCGGCATAGTCCTCTTCTACGCTGACCTTACCTTGGGAAATTTCGTTCGCTAGCAAGATACGCAGGGTAAGCTCCGGTTCAGGTGCTGGCGGTGGTTTACGCTCCACCACAGTCTGCACGTTACGTGCAATATTGTGCAGTTCTCCATGGACCGGATCCGATTTCACATTCAGGCTGAGATTGAAGCCAAAGAACATCAGCAGCAGTAACACCCCGGAGACAGCCAGTACTACCCATAGAGGGACATATTGAACCAGTGCATTCTGCTTGAGATAGACCCCTTTCCAATTACTTGAGAGATCATGGTCATACTCATCATGATGGTTGCGGATGGTGCGGTAGAGGTTGTCGCGTATCGTTTGTAGTTGAGCATACCCATCTGGTAGTGGACGAAAACGCCCTTCGAAACCGAACGAGAGGCAGATATACATCAGCTCGAGTAGCTCGATGTTTTTGGCAGGATTCTGTAATAGTTTCTGCAATAGCTGGAAAAACTTCTCACCACCCCAAGCCTCGTTATGCAGGCTCACGAGCAGACTTTGATCACGCCAGAAGCTCTGGTTACCCCAGGGAGTTGAGAGGACCATTTCATCGATAGCGGTGCATAAAACATAACGTGCCCAGAAGGTCGTCTCCTTATCCACCCCAAGGTCCTGTGCCTTGCGCTCGAAAGTCCTGAACTTTTCAATAATGCTGCTTTTGAGTGTTGCCGGATCGGAATGTGAGGGGGTATCGCGCAGGCGACCCAATAGCGAGAGTAGCGAGGAGGCCGCTATCTCCAGTTTATTGGCGCCCTGACGTGTCGGTAGGGTTGGTGCACCCGTCGTTCTGAGTGGTGGTGCATTCGGTGTTTGTGTTGCCGGCTGGGGAGTCTGAGCAGGACGTTTTCCACCCGGTCTTGGGCGAATCACGGTACGGTCACCTGTCTCGTTGGGCTTCATGCCAAATGGGTCGTCATGATCCATCGTTAACTACCTTTTTATTGCCCACAGTTCGAGTTCCAGGCCCGGGAATTCACCTCCTATATGTATGGCACATCCTCCTGAGGTTTCAAGCAGATTCCAGTACTCGTTGTTCTTGTCCAGCTCGAAGTAGCTGAAGCCTGCGTTATAGGGTATTTGTCTGGGTGCGACGGATAGGATACGCAGGCCAACGCCAGGCAGTTGAAGATTGACCAGGTCGCGGATCTTCTCCACAGGCCCGATCTTTGTCTGACTGGGAAAGCGCCGTTGCAAGGCATCTGCTGATAAGTTGGCATTTACCGCCAATACAAATACCGCATCGCTCAACAGTTTGCGATCCGGAACAACGGCAACCCGGATACCGTACTTTCGCTCTTCGAGGGGGATAGCCACTGCCTTTTGTTCCAACACCATGCTCAGTGAGCGGCGTAGTTCGCGCATCAGCGGTGTGAAGGTCTCCTGCAGCGCCTGGTGTTGGTAGATGGCGAATGCGGGTGGCCGTTTGTTGCTGCTGGTGAAGGTGGCCAACTCACCTGCCAATTGCAGGGACGCTTCATAGAAAGCGATGGGATGTAACAGTGTGGTACTGCTGAAGTGCGTGTAGAGGGGTTCATAACGGTTCACCACCTGCAACATCATAAAGTCCGCAACCTCTGCGATACCCTTGCCACCGTCTACAATACGTGAGGCGATAGCATCGGCACGATGATGTAACAACCCCTCGATCTCTTTTACATAGCCCGAAAGCCGAGTTGATACTTCGCAGTCGAGACAGGGTGGGATGAACTCTTCATCCAGCAATAGCATGTCGTCGGAACGGCGTTCGATAATCTTGGCAACCGCCAGGAGGGCGAACTCTTCAAGCTCTGACGAACCGATCATCAGCCTGATCGTAGGCTTTGCCACCTGTAGAGTGGAGGTATTGGAAGAGCCAGCGATACCATCTTTGGTTTCGATCTCATCGACTACGTAACGCTCCAATCCCTCTTCCTGATCGTCAAATCGTACATTGGCGATGCCGGGGCGTGACAGGGGCAGGGCGAGATAGACAATGGCCCCCTTGTTATCTGCAGAGATATCCAGTGGTGGCGGTGGGTTGTCGTTCCCAGGGATATCGAAGGTAGTGCCATCGGGTAGCACACCGTGACAGGATTCCACCGCTAATCTGCCGAGGGCCAGAGCCTGTCTGTCGATCTTCAGATGGGTGAAGCCCCAACTGAAGGGTGTCAGGTCGGCACAACGTGCCTGGACCATATGTTCCAGGAAACGCTCCTGCTGCTGAAAATGGTGCGGTCTGAGGAACATACCCTCCGACCAGACGATCCTAGACATCCAAGACATTTTTTTCGGCTCTTAATAGTAAGTTATTTACTTTTCTGGAGATTGATGCCGCTCTTTCCAAACTCTATCACAAAGGTTGTTTCGTCGTGCACGTTGATCTCGATAGATCGGTGCCAGGTGGCATTCTCGATATCACGATAGGCACCAATGACACCGACAAAACGTGTATCCGGTTGCAGATCCCGAGTCAGTGTCTTTACTTCTCCGGGTTGGAAGTGCAGTTCATCACGCATCAGCATCTCTTCACCCAATAGCGCAACGTCTTGCTCAAACAGGTTGAAGAAGTCCGCGTTGTTAAACACGCTGAGTGATTTCAGTTCGTAGATTCGTGCGACAATAGGCGATGGACGTCCGTTGATGTCGGGGTTAACGCTATTGTCCGCATTCATTGAAACTTTGACGCTGGAGACACTTGAGCAACCCATCATAAGGAACAGGTAGAGGAGTCCCAGGGTGAGCAGTCCGTTTTTTATGATTGCTTTCATCTGCTTGCTTCCAATTAGTTGGGTAGATTGGGGTCTGATTGTTTGAGTGATTCCAAACGACGAATCTGCGCTTCATAGGCTTGAGAAAAGGTGCGTCCAAACAGCTGATGAAAGTCATCCTCAGCTTCGTTTGCGATCTCACTATAGAGTTTGGTGAACAGCTCCCACGTCTTGGCCTGTTTGTAGAGAGGCAGTTTCTCAAGCAGCGCGGGTTGACCCAGGCGCTGTTCCAGTATCTCCGGTTTAAAGCGCTGCAGTACTACCTGCAATGCAGCCTGCATACCGACCATCACTGCCAGCATATGCGCTTCAATGTCTTCATGGGCCTCTTCAAATGCTAACAGCGGGGTGAGGTAACCGCTGCTCGGATTGGGGTTGATGATATGTCGCAGGGCTTCCTCGATATTGATGGAGAACTTCAAAGGATTGTTCTCGACCGGTTGAATCATGGTTTGCGACATACGAAACTCCCCCTTCATTTGTGCCCTGGCGCGGAGAATCGACATCGTGCCATCGACGCTGGTTCGTAACACCTTGCCAAGGTTTTCCAGCAACGCCGGCAGAGGCAGTGCCTCGAAATGGCTTTCAGGAATACCCATACCCTGAGCCAGTGCCTTACGCAAGGCAGCTTCGTCACCGGTCGCAACAGAAGAGGGTACTGGGGCTTGCTTATTCAGGGGAGGTTGTGACGGGGTTGGCGCTACCTCTCTTGTCCTCTGTCCTGGCTTCGGGATCGCTTCCTGGTTAACGACAGGAGGCGGTGTCATCCGCTCTGATGGTGTGGATTGTGCGATAGGAGGTGGTGCAGGGATCACATCCGCTATCGGTTGGTCGTCAAGCGGGGGAAGTTTGGATCAACACTCTGTACAACCTCATGTTCACTGTTGTCCTCATTCAGATCCCAATCTTCAGGGATCGGGGTCGGTTGATTGAAGTAGGCGTTCAGGTCTGACGTGTGATCCGCTTGGGAGGGTTGACCGGATTGCTCGATATCGAGGGAGGGTTCATCCGTCTCCAGACTGGGCGTTTGCGGCTCTTCGAGTGAGAAATGCTCTTCGATGACAGGTTCGGATTGCGGCATTTCAACGGGAGGTTCAGATAAGACCTGTTCCAGTTCCTGTCCGGCACTCTCATCCACCATATGTGCGAAAGGGTCATCCAATCCTTCAAATCCATTTGATTCAAGTGTTGGACTGGCCGGTTTCTGCAATGACACACCAATTTCGTAGTCGCCTATGCTGATGATATCTCCATCTTGCAGGGCAACCCGGTTATCCATACCGAGTGGTTGGGCAGTGTGGTTTACAAACACCCCGTTGGAACTGACATCTGTAAGATGAAAGGTGCCCTCACTGAAATCCACCTGGGCATGACGTCCGGAGATGAACCGTTCAGGGTCGGGTAATACCCAATCATTCTCATCCCTGCGCCCGATAGTGCCACCCTGTTCATCAAACGTCACCGACAGGGGTTGTGACGGGGTAGTCCCGGCGACCTGGGTGACCGTAAGGGTGATTTTCATACTGCCGCTATCAGAAAACATGGGGCTACCGATTATCTCTCTATTGAATAGTCAGGGCTAGGAGCAGACTCCTAGGAAAAGTTATAGCTGAATTCATCATTCTCCACACCAATATGGATTTTTCCAATCGGACGTCCCTCCATCTTCTCAATCAATAGATGACGGCTGACTTCGGGGAGCAGAGTGTTGGTGAGGATCGCATCCACCATTCTGGCACCACTTTCCACCTCGGTGCAGCGACTGATGATCAGCTTGATCACTTCATCGTCATTGGTGAGCGCTATGCCATGATTCTCCTGGATACGTGTCTCGATTCTGCCCAGTTGCAGACGTACTACCTTGGCGAGGATTTCATCACTCAGCGGATAGTAGGGGATCACTACCAGACGGCCCAGCAGGGCAGCTGGGAAGACCTTTAACAGGGGATCACGCAGGGAGGCGGCAATGGCCTCTGTTTCCGGCATCAGTTCCGGGTCCTTGCACAGATTATCGATCATCTCCGTACCCACATTAGAGGTCAGCAGGATCAGGGTGTTCTTGAAGTCGATATGCCGCCCTTCGCCATCCTCCATCCAACCCTTGTCGAAGACCTGGAAGAAGATCTCATGTACATCAGGGTGGGCCTTTTCCACCTCATCCAAAAGTACCACGCTGTAGGGTTTACGGCGAACCGCTTCGGTGAGAATGCCCCCCTCGCCGTATCCCACATAACCGGGAGGTGCGCCCTTCAGCGTGGAGACCGTATGGGCTTCCTGGAATTCACTCATATTGATGGTGATGACGTTTTGCTCTCCACCGTAAAGTGACTCGGCCAGGGTCAGCCCGGTCTCGGTTTTACCGACACCGGAGGGACCGCAGAGCATAAACACACCGATTGGTTTATTCGGGTTGTCCAGATTGGCGCGGGAGGTCTGGATACGACGCGATATCATCTTTAATGCATGGTCTTGACCAATCACCCGTTTTGCCAACGTATCGCTGAGGTTGAGGATGGTTTCGATCTCGTTTTTCACCATCCGGCCAACCGGTATCCCCGTCCAGTCACCCACTACTGAGGCGACTGCCTGGGCATCCACACTGGGGAGGATCAAAGGGTTCTCTTCCTGTAGCGCTACGAGCTCCGATTTGAGCTCTGTGAGGCGTTTAAGCAGTTCCTCAACCGACTCCTCTGGTGAAGCGTCTGACGCCGTGGTCTCTTGTTCGGTGTTTGATTCATCTTGCCCCGACTCATCGGTGGCGGGGGGGCATCACTCGATGATGCATCGCTATCGTCGCCATTTAACCCCTTCAACTTGTTTTGTATCTGCAGCACCTCTTCGACCAGGGACTTCTCCACCTCCCAACGTGCCGTGAGCTGCTCCAGACGTGTGCGTTCCTGCTCCAGCTTCCCATGGGTCACCGATTCACGCTCCTCGGTATCCATACCGATGGCCTTTTCCCGGCCGATAATCTGCTGCTCTGTCTCCAGGGCCTCGATACGGCGTCGACTGTCTTCCACCTCGGCAGGTACGGCGGCCTGACTGATGGCAACCCTGGCACAGGTGGTATCCAACAGACTGACCGACTTATCAGGCAACTGACGGGCAGGGATATAGCGGTGGGAGAGTCTGACAGAGGCATCAAGGGCCTCATCCAATATCTGCACCTGGTGGTGTTCTTCCAGGGTCGATGCCATACCACGCATCATGCGGATGGCCCGCTCCTCATCCGGTTCATCGACCTGGACAACCTGAAAACGCCGGGTGAGAGCCGGATCCTTTTCGATATATTTCTTGTACTCGGCCCAGGTGGTGGCCGCGACAGTGCGCAAGGTGCCCCGGGCGAGGGCCGGTTTCAGCAGATTAGCGGCGTCACCGGTACCAGCGCTGCCACCCGCTCCGATCAGAGTATGCGCTTCGTCGATAAAGAGGATGATCTGTTTTTCAGAGGATTGAACCTCCTCAATCACCTGCTTGAGGCGGTTCTCGAACTCACCTTTCATGCTCGCACCAGCCTGCAGTAATCCAACATCGAGTACACGCAGGGAGACATCCTTGAGCGGTGGCGGTACATCACCTCGGGCAATATGCAGGGCGAAGCCCTCCACAACAGCTGTCTTGCCCACACCGGCTTCACCGGTAAGGATCGGATTGTTCTGACGGCGGCGCATCAGGATATCGACGATTTGGCGGATCTCCTCATCGCGTCCGACGATCGGATCGATTTCGCCATTTCTGGCTCGCTCAGTCAGATCGACAGAGAACTGGTGCAGTGCTTGTTGTTTGCCCATCTGTGCGGGGGCGATAGCATCGCTGGCCTCACCGGGTGCGGTGCCACCCCCGGTCTGAAAACCATCGTTTGAGCGCAATGCCTGTTCGGGGGAACCCTCTACCACTTCAGTGAACCGCTCGGTCAATGTATCGACACTGATCTTTTTGAACTGGTCTGAAATCCGTAGCAGGGCGTTGCGTAGACTATTGGTTTTCAGTACACCTACGATCAGATAGCCAGTACGTACCTGGGCATCGCTGAACATCAATGTGCCATACACCCAGGCGCGTTCGGTAGCCTCTTCCACATGGGAAGAGAGGTCGGAAATCGAGGTCGAGCCACGGGGCAGGGAGTCCAGTGTTTCGGTGATGTCCTTTGCCAGATGAGAAGGATCGAGATTGAATTGCTTGATGATGCGGTGTAGATCCGAGTCCTGCAGCTGCAGAATCTGATGCAGCCAATGGACCAGCTCCACATAGGGATTGCCGCGCATTTTGCAGAATACGGTTGCACTTTCTATGGCCTTGTAACCGAGGCTGTTCAACTTTCCAAACAGGGCGGCACGATTAATCTCGCTCATGACTGAAGACCTCTAAGTTCATTGGGATGTAGGAACAGGTCATCACCATCCCGTCCCAGGGGTTCTTGAGCAAGCCAGGTCGTCCAGCCCAAACGGCTTTCACCATTCAGACAGAGCGGTGGCACCTCGTTCTCTTCCAGGATCAGGTTCAATTCCCAGTCCTGCTCATCACCAATATAGTTTTTCACCATTGCGATCAGCCGTTTCAGACTCTCACCGCCCGGCAACATACGTTGGTAATCTGCAAAGTTGATGGCACCCATCACGATGCGGAATTTCTGTTGTCCCTGCCATATCCGGTCGCCAAGGATAATCGTTGCACCCAAGGCGCTGATGTCGGTCGACTCACCCAACCGACAGCGGCTGCTCTCAGGCAGGTCGATCCAGGTCCCGATGAATTCATCTATATGCACCGGGAGTTGAAAGAAATCCTGCAGGATGGCCTCCAGGCCCTCTGCATTGCGGGTCTGATCGGCAAGCCGCCCTGCATAGTGCAATTTCGCAAGATCCGGCATCGCATCCCGGTTTCGCAGGTGGGGTGAGCCGATACCAAATACAGAGCCCAGATAGTTACCGAATTTGTCCCGATCCGGACGGTCGAAACTGACCGTTGGCTGGCTGTTGGCCCAGGCTCGGTAGAAGAGGGTTAGCAGGCGATGGTGAAACTGGTCGAGAAAACCGACTTGGGTGGTATCGTGATCATTGTGCAGGCGTTCGTGGACATACTCTGTGAGATGCAGTGGCAGTGGACCATTCGGACCGAACAACCCAAAAAAGTAGACCCCCAGGCGTGGGGGCAGTTGTCCCTTGCCTTGACGGAATGAACAGAGTGTGGAGGGCTGAAAGGCCATGGTTGGATCCTGACCGAGTCGAATCTTGTCGCGCTTGGCGTGCAGTGATTAACTCAACCTGGGCTCTTGAGGATAGGCACACTCAAGCCAAGCCTGCGCATCGCCTGATAGAAATCGAAGCGATAGGGCGCTTGTTGCAGCCTGTCAAACAGACCTATAGCGTTTGTCTCAGACCCAGCCTTACCGGCCATCGCATGATCTCTCCGCGTTCAAGTGTGACAATGACTGTTTCCGTGAAGGAGTTGATTGCTGTGTATTTTCGAAAAAACTGCTCCATCATCGCACCAAATAAAAAAGCGCCACTGCCTTCGAAGGCAGCTTCATCCAGTGTCAGGGTAATCTCCAGTCCATGGCCAAAGGCGATAGGACCTGGGCTGGGTAGACGTCGATTGACCGGTTTTGAGGTGATCGAGACAACACCCTCCACCTGTTTACGTAATGAGGGATCGCTGGTGTCTGCATAGAGTTGCAGGAAATCCTTTAATGCGGCTGTACTCTGTTCCTGATCCTCACTTGCCAGTGAGAGATAGTTGAGGGAGAGATGATTGACAAGACGCCAACTGATAGACCCCTGGGCCGTAGAGGGTCTAGGTCTGGTGGGCGAACCTATACAGCGAATGTTATTGACCGGAGTACTGCTGTCGAGGGTGAACGTCGATCCCCCTTGACTCAATGGAATATGCATTGACAGATCACGGTTGGTACAGAGTAGAGTGTCGTCACGGCAAGTTGTCGCAGATCACTTTGGTAGGGTGCTTCATCGCCATCCACGATGGAGACAAAGACTTCACTGCCGATATAGCTGGACCTTGCACCTTCACGTTGCTGCTTGGAGGAGAGTAGTCTTGGCATCCTGTGGATGGCGAAGTAGGCCTGTGGCTGATTGTTGGCAATGAAGTCGTTAGAGGCATAGAAGGGATAGAAGGTTTGACTATGATCTGTGTTACTGCCAAAACCCTTAATCCCGCTGACTTCATAGACTTCGTAGTCCATGGGGCGCGTCCGGTCTGGAAGGATGTGGTATTCCGATTCGCTATCGGTCAGATGAATACGATCGGCACGCTTTGGAAACAGATTGATGGTGGGTGAACAGTTGAGTAGGAAGTTTGCTTCGCTGAGACTCCCTTCCAGACCCGAATCACTCTCATCAAGCAGGATGAACAGATCCAGCAGTTGACCATCACAACCACTGATTACTCGCTGCAGATCGTTCAATTCAACAAACATAAAACGTTCAGGCAGCGCGTAGTACTCGGCCAGAAAGCGGTAGCCTTGAAATGAACGAGGACCGTAGGGAAGCAGTGACTCATCCTTCTCAAAACCCATGATCCGTACAGGTTTGGGTTCGGCGGTTGTCCTGTATGTTTCGGTTTCAGGGGCGCGTCCAACGATACGCAGGGTGTGTCCCGCCAGCGCTTCAAAAACGCGCATGCCCGTCTCGCCGCCGGTCAGAAATAACGGCAAGCTGTCCAAAGCGAGTTTGTTGAACGGGATTTCACCCGTGGTATTGAATCTGAGACGGATAGCGGCCTTGGCCTTATTCTGTTTGCCAATACCAGCCAGGTTGATGGCTGCTGGAGATGACAGATAGTCGACACTTTGCAGCTCAACAGGCCAGAGCGTGACATCTTGCGCGGTCCGGTAAATACAAGTTGTGTGACTTCCTTTACCAAGACGGCTGCGAAGGGTGGAGTGGCGAGGCAGTAGAAAACCGTCACCCAGGGAGGGTTCCAGCATATCCGCCTGGAACTGTACCACCATCATCGAGGGTGTCGGGCAGAGGTAGTGGGGGAAGACCCTTTCCATCAGATGTTGAGTAAAACGGGGAAACTCCTCATCAAGCTTGAGTTGGATGCGGGCCGCCAGAAAGCTGAATCCCTCGAGCAGACGTTCCACATAGGGATCAGCACACTCGAATTCGTCGAGAGAGAGGCGATTGGCGATCTTTGGATAGGACTTGGCGAACTCTGCACCCATCTCGCGCATGTACTGCAGTTCACGGTTGTAGTATTTGAGTAATCGTGGGTCCATTGGATTACTCCATACCCGTGCTGAAGGCATCGGACAGGGTTACGCCGCCTTCCTCCAGATCGATCTGGGTTTTGATCAGCATATGAGAGGGCGTCGGAACTGCCCACAGCTGTCCTTCTATCTCGAACATCAAACGATTGTGACTCTCTTTACCGGTGTCTCTGATGGAACGGACTTTGACCGTTTGGGACAGAATACGTGGTTCAAAATCCTGTACGGCCTGACGTACCATACGTTCCAGTTTATTGAGATCCATCCCGGATACCAGATGTCCGGAAAGCTCACTCAGGCCATAGTTGAGTACCGAGTGTTCCACCTCCGGATAGGGAGCCAAATCTTCGGTGGTGGCAAGATTGGTAGTATTCAAGAGCGAGGCCAGATCACGGAGCACCATTTGACGCAGTCGACGCATGGAGATGGCCCGTTTATCTTGTGACTCACGGGTCTTTCCCGGCTCGTCGTCAGTGAGTCGGTCAAACAAAGAGGGCTGTAACAGTTCTTGATGGTTATTAGATACCTTCAATCCAAATTCCTCTGTTGACCGCCATGTACTGTTTAGATTGCTTTAAAAACATGGGATAGGGATTAGCGTCATTCTGCCTCACTATCTGAACTGGCTTGAAAAAGAATTTGACGGGTACTTAACAGGGGATACTCATCCAGATTGGTTGCAAGCATCCGCTGTCCCAAGCCGGTATAGAGTCCTTCGAACGGTTCTTGCCATTCGGTTTTTCTGGAGAGCTTTAAAGCTGGGTCGCTACTACTTTCCGTAGCAGGATAGCGAGCGGGAATCAGTGCAACGGCTTCACCCTCGTTCTCAAAAATCAGATGGGCAGGAGCCCATACCATGTCTCGCAGGTCTTCGGGTGGGTCGATATCCACCTGTTTCAGTCTTTGCATCGGTATCCAGTAGTATCGGCCATTGACGATAGCCTCCATCACCGGTCCAATCCGGGAGTCGGCGTCGGCAATCCATTCGAAAGGCTGTTCGTCGATGCTGCCGACACTGCCTGGCGCAAGCTCAAAGGCCTGGCTGCGCAGTTTTTCAGATTGAACGTATTCACCAGCACCAGATAGCCGCAGTGCCTCGATGAGAAAGGCCGTCCACTCGGGTGGATCACCAAAGATCAAGGGAGATTTGTCACCGGTAAACACCTTATTGCGAAACAGCTCGCAGCGTATCGCCTCTCGGTATGTCTGCGCCATAGGCAGGTTGAGAGGGTCGAGATCGCCCGCTACATCCAATTGGCTCAGAGCGCGTTCCCATTCACCGATGACACACAATAACTGGGATAGAAATACCCGAAACTTTGCGTTCGAGGGCTCTTTACGAATTGCTTGCTGTAGTGCCTGTAAGGCCTCGTCTAATTCACCTTGTGTACGCCCAGCATGGGTATGAACTAATGAGGTGAAAGTCCTCTGTAGGAAGGTCACCATCCTTAGCGATTTCAAGCTATTA
>JAHXHU010000231.1 GCA_025656375.1 Candidatus Thiodiazotropha sp. (ex Ustalcina ferruginea)
CTTCACCATTCCAAGTGAAACGCCCTGTGCGGAGCCGCATGCAGGGTGTTGTGGGGGCTGGGGGTTAGAGACCCCCGGCTACCCGATTGAATATTCTTAAAGTCGCTATAATTGACGATATAATTAGCTTAATGACTATTAAATCGTAATATATGGCGATTATGAAGATATCTAATTTAATGACAGATGATGCGGTGCTTGTAGAGATCGGTCAGCGTATCCTGCGTCGCCGACTCGATCTGCAGCTAACCCAGGCGGATCTGGCTGAGCAGGCAGGTATTGCCAAGCGGACGGTGGAACGGATCGAGGCCGGGGCATCGGCGCAAATGTCGAGCATGATCCGGGTACTGCGTGTATTGGAGTTGCTACAGGGGCTGGATCGTTTGATTCCAGAACAATCGCAGAGACCGATGGACTTGCTGAAGCGAAAGGGTAAAGTCCGTCAGCGTGCATCCTCTCGCCGTCGTGAGAAGAACGCCAACGAGCCATGGAGCTGGGGTGAGGATAGATGAGCACGGTTGCAGAGGTTCGGATGTGGGGGCGTACCATTGGTGCAGTTTCGTTGGGCGATAACGATGATACAACAATCTTTGAATACGACCGGTCATTTACTCAAAGAGGTATTGAGATTGCACCGCTTTCCATGCCGCTTTCCAATCGTATTTACAGTTTTCCCGAACTGTCCCGTGAGACATTTCATGGGCTGCCCGGACTGTTGGCGGACTCACTACCTGATAAATTCGGTAATGCATTGATTGATGCTTGGTTGGCTACACAAGGCAGGCCGAGTCATACTTTCAATGCCGTGGAGCGTCTCTGTTATACAGGTAAACGAGGCATGGGAGCACTTGAATTTGCACCTGTGACCGGTCCAAAAGCCAGACTATCGAGTCAGATAGAGATCGATAAGCTGGTTGAGCTGGCTCACGGGTGCTTACTCATCGGCATCAGCTGCAGGCCTCCTTTGCCGATGTAGGTAAAGAACAGGCACTCACGGATATTCTGCGAGTGGGCACATCGGCGGGCGGTGCCCGGGCAAAGGCAGTCATCGCCTGGAATCCCTCCACGAATGAAGTTCGTTCCGGCCAGGTACCGGTAGGCAAGGGCTTTGAATACTGGTTGTTGAAATTTGACGGAGTGAGGGGTAACCGGGACAAGGAGCTGGAGGATCCTCAGGGGTATGGTGCTATCGAGTATGCCTACTACCTGATGGCAAAGCGCTGCGGTATCGAGATCAATGAGTGTCGTCTATTCGAGGAGGGTGGCCGATACCATTTTATGACCCGGCGCTTCGATCGTCTCGCCGGCGGTGAAAAACTGCATATGCAATCGCTGTGTGCATTGGCCCATTATGATTTCAATATGGCGGGCGCCTATAGCTACGAACAGGCGTTGTTGGTGATTCGTCAACTGGGTTTGCCGATGTGGTCAATCGAACAGCAGTTTCGTCGTATCGCTTTTAATATTGTTGCGCGTAATCAGGATGATCATGTCAAGAACATCGCGTTCATGATGGATAAAAACGGTACCTGGTCGCTCTCACCTGCTTTTGATATGACCTACAGCTTTAATCCTGAAGGGAGATGGACGGCAACTCATCAGATGACACTCAATGGGAAACAGGATGAATTCACTGTGGATGATTTCAAGGCCTGTGCCAAGGTAGCCTCGATGAAACGTGGACGGGCTGAGGCCATTGTCAGTGAGGTTCAGGAAACAGTCTCTCGCTGGCGTACTTTTGCCGAACAAGCGGGAGTGCCGACAAGGATGCAAAAACAGGTCCAGAGTACGCTTCGGTTAAAAGCGTTTTGATGACAAGCTCCATAGTGTTTGCTTTGCTGAGCCTGCTCTTTGCCGGGTTGAATGATGTCGTGTTTAAACGCTACTCCAGCAAAGATCGTTCCCGTGGGATGATTGTATTCGGTATTGGACTGGTGTGGTTACTATTACAAAGTCTTACAATTATCTTAGACGATGGCCGCTTTCTCCCTGATACAGTCACACTAGGTTACGGTTTAACAGCCGGTATTATCCTGGCACTCTCCAACATCCTGCTCATCGAAGGTCTAACTCAGACCGATGTAAGTGTTGGTTCGACGATTTACCGCTTGAATACCATTGGTGTTGTGCTGCTTTCAGTGATGTTCCTGCAGGAGCCGCTTGGTTGGTTGAAAATGGCGGGTATCAGTAGTGGTGTATTGGCAGTTCTATTGTTAATGCACCAATCCCATGCTGTGGAAATGGGACGGATGGTTACCCTTTATGTCTGGTTGGTGGTGCTGGCATCATTGCTGCGTGCTATTTATGGAGTGATTTCAAAAGTTGGATTAAACCAGGGTGCTGACACTGACAGCATGTTACTCGTCGCAGCACTCTGCTGGGTTATTGGTGGAGCGCTATATGCCCTGTTACGGGAAGGCCGTTTTCGTCTGACCCGGAAGAAGACGGCTTATGCGCTTGTCTCCGGCTTGCTGGTCTATCTGATTGTGAACTTTCTTCTGGCCGCCATTGCTCGTGGCGAAGCAAGTGTGGTGATTCCCATTGCAAACCTGAGTTTTATCGCTGCTTTGTTAATATCTGTGGTGCTGGGGATGGAACGCCTGTCGGTTAAAAAGCTAACTGCTGTATTATGTGCTATCGGATCGATCTGGTTGCTTGCTTTACCTTGATGGAGTATCAGGGCCGGTTAACGCTAACCTGATTGTCACTATCTGGAACCAATGCCTTAACTATCAGTCCGAGATCAAACTGCCAGCTACTCGGATTTGCAGAAAGATCCATGGCTCAGCTCGAATAACCAAGAGATACTCTATCAGCGATTTTTTATGCGGCATCTTATCTACATTCTGTTTTGGTTGCTGATCCCGTTCTCTGTCCAAGGGCTGGAAGTCATCGTAAAGATCGAGGGGCTGGAATCCCGGCTGGAGGATAACGTCTTGGCTTATCTCTCTGTGGAGCGAGAGAAAAAACGTGATGCTTTGAATGAATCGCGATTGCGTCTGCTTCATGATAAGGCAGAGGGAGAGATTCATACTGCATTACAACCTTTCGGCTATTTCAAACCGACTATAACCAGCTCAATAATTCGTACTGAGCAGGGTTTTAAATTGTCATACCATGTGCAGCCCGGTACTCCGGTAAAACTGGCAGAGGTTGATTTTCAAATGCTAGGCGAAGGGGCTGATGATCCGCTGGTTGAAAAAGTCTTTCCGCTGGCACCTGGTGATGTATTGGATCAGACACTCTATGAGCAGGCGAAGCAGGTACAGTTAGCCAACACGATAGAGCGTGGTTACTTGGATGCACGCTACACACAGCATCAGCTCAAGGTGGATCTGCAAAGCTATACCGCATCAATATCCTTACATCTTGACAGTGGTATGCGTCTACGATTCGGTGAAGTGAGAATGAATCAGGATGTGATGAATCCAGAGTTTCTTGCACACTATGTCAGCTTCAACACAGGTGACCCGTTTAGCCAGGATGCACTACTGGCCTTACAGGGTGACCTGATCGACAGTGAGTATTTCAAACAGGTGGAAGTGGTCACCCGACGTGAGGAGCGGGAGGGTGATCAGGTACCGGTCGATGTAAACCTGAAACCCAATAAACGTAACCGCTATCGTATTGGATTGGGTTATTCGACCGATATGGGGCCACGGCTTACTCTGGATTGGAAAAATCGTCGTAGAGGTCGAAATGGACATCGTATGCGCAGCGAGTTGCAGATTTCGCAACCCCTCAGCAGTTTAAGCAGTGAATACATTATTCCTTTGGAGCGCCCTACCGTCGATTATGTCAGCTTTGGCGCCTCTTTGGAGCATTTCAATTCAGATACCAATCAAGGTGATCGCGCACTGCTGAGTGCCACCCACTCGGTGAGTCTGGAACGGGGTTGGCGACGCAGCCTGGGACTGGAATATAGCTATGAAGATTTTAAAGTGGGTGACCAGGAGGATACATCGAGGTTACTGGTTCCAAGCGTGGGGTGGTTGCGTATCAAAAGTGATGGGAAAGAGTTTGTCCAACGTGGCAAGCGATTGGAGTTTCGTATAGAGGGCGCGTCAGAGTCACTGGTTTCCAGCACCAGTTTTATTCAGTTATATGCCAATAGTAAGTTCATCTACGGTCTTGGAGAAGGTGATTGGCGTATGCTGAGTCGTCTGGAGCTGGGTGCAACCTGGGCGGATGATCTGAAGGAACTACCTCCCAGTAAGCGTTTTTTTGCCGGTGGCGACAATACAGTGCGTGGTTTCGGTTATCAGGATCTGGGGCCACGGGATGAAGATGATGTCATCGGAGGGCGCTATCTCACTGTCGGCAGCCTTGAGCTGGAGCGCCATATCAGCGGCAAGTGGAGTGGTGCCCTGTTCGTTGATGCGGGAAACGCCTTTGATCCCGATTTTGATTCCGAGACAGCTTATGGTGTCGGTTTCGGCGCGCGTTGGCGTTCGCCGGTCGGCCCGGTAAGATTCGATGTTGCGAATGGTTCGGAGGGTGATGAACGTCACTGGCGTCTGCATATCGTAGTGGGGCCGGAGCTGTGAACAGGGTGGGTATCAAGCGTGTCATAACATACGCTATGGCGGCATTGATACTGTTCCTGCTGATAGCAGCTTCCACATTGTTCTATATTACCTCCACCCATGATGGTACTCGCCGGCTTTTCTACCTGGCTCAGAAACTGGCCCCCGGTGAACTGCAGGTCGATGCACTGCAGGGACGTCTGATTGGACCGCTGGAGTTAAATGGGCTCAGTTACCGTCAGGCGGATGGACTGGTGTTGGAGAGTGAGCGCCTCTATATGGATTGGCGACCGGTTCAGCTGTTAAGTCTGAGGCTGACCATTCTGGAACTGGAGCTGCAGTCAACCCGTCTCCATCTGCCTCAGTCAGAGCAAGCGCCCAAGGAGTTGTCTGTTGAACCATTCCAGGGAGTGACACTCCCTCTGGCCCTGACTGTGGAGCGTTTTTCCTCCGAAGATTTCGAGATTGTTCAAGCTGAAGGTACAGAACCACTGAAGGTTGACCGTCTGTTGTTGTCCGCCGCCACCGAGGGAGATCAGCTGACCGTCTCAGAGTTGGTCGCCGAGGGGTTTTCAGCCAATCTGACACTACAGGGTACGTTGGGCCTCAACAAGACGCTACCGATGTCGCTCGATCTCTCCTGGGACTACCAGCTGGCGGATGGGCCTCGTCTGTCAGGGAAGGGAGAATTAAGTGGAGATCTGCAGCAGATAGAGCTGCATCAACAGTTGGCATCACCCCTGTTGGGTGTAGTGCAAGCCCGTCTATCAGAGGTACAGAAATCACCTGACTGGGAGGCAAAACTAGTGTTGGAAAAGGGCATGGTCGCTGAGTTTTCCAAGGGTTTTCCCGCAGTGATTCGTGGCCAGTTGCATGCTGAAGGTGATTTTGAGTCCGCAAAGCTTGATAGCACACTACAGCTTGAGGAGCCGAGTCTCGGTGAGTTGCAGACAGGGTTAGAGGCAAGTTTCCAACAGGGTGTGATCAAGGTCGGTAAACTACAGCTGAGCAATGCAGATGGACTCAATCTTCAGGGCAGTGGGGACTTCCATCTTGAAGGCGGTGAATTGTCTACTGAAATGCAGTGGAAGGGGCTACGTTGGCCGCTGACCGGAAAAGCAGTGGATGTCGCTAGTGATCAAGGGGAGCTCAAGCTGCAAGGTAAGCTCGAGGCGTATCGTTATCAGTTGAACCTGCAGGCATCCAGACCTGAGGTGGGGCCGGTCCAGATCGAAGCCTCCGGTGCGGGGAATCTCGAAGGCGTTGAACTCAAAACGCTGTTGATCGCACTGCAGGAGGGCAGTATAGAGGGCAAAGGAGAAGTTGCCTGGTCACCGAGTCCCGGTTGGCGAATGGACCTGATGGGTAATGGGGTTAATCCCGTGCTACTGCACAGAGACTTTCCTGGCGATCTTGCTTTCAACCTCTCTACTCATGGCGAGGTTATGCAGGGAGAGCCTGTGGCTGAACTGCGGCTGGAGCAGCTATCCGGCTCTTTGAGAGATTATCCACTAGATGCTAAAGGTGTGTTGGATCTCAACAATGGTCAGCTGAATGTGAATCAGCTGGAGGTAGTCACAGGGGAGAACCGGATTCAGGTGAATGGCAACCTGGGAGATCGCCTTGCGCTTGACTGGTCGGTGGATGCACCTGAGCTGGCTTCTCTCTGGCCTGGACTATCGGGTCTACTACAAGCGGAGGGAAAGCTGGCTGGTACGACCGAACAACCCAAGGTCGAGGCCATTGTGAAGGCTGGCGAGTTGGCGTTTCAGGAGTATCGAATTGAACAACTCGATGGAGAGATTGCCCTCGACTTGGGCGGCGAGCAACCGCTACGGCTGTCCGTCAGTTCTAAAGGATTGAACGGGATGGGCAGACAATGGACATCCCTCAATATTGATATCGATGGCACGCTTCCACAACATCAACTGACCCTGGATCTGGTCGGCGAACAGGTGCCACAACTCTCTCTGTCTGGTGTGTCGGGTCTAAGTAAAAACGATCTGTGGCACGGCCAATTGCAACGATTGGAGTTGAAGACTCCTGAAGTGGGTGACTGGCTACTTGCGTCTGCTGTCGGCTACAACATTGGGTCCAGTGACCAGTCAATTGAGCCCTTCTGTCTGACCTCAGATACAGCAAAGGTGTGCAGCAGCTTCAAAGGTGGACCAGAAGGCGGATGGACATCGAACCTGCAGGCAAGTGACCTCTCCCTCACACTACTGCAACAGTGGTTACCGGTAGAGACCAAAATTACAGGCAAGGCGGGACTACAGGCCGATCTTTCTGCGGATGCAAGCGGGCAGATCGTGGGTGAAGCTGAGTTGGAGATTCCGCAAGGCGGACTCAACTTCGAGTTGGGCGGTGGACGTGAACAGGTAGACTTTTCGGGGGGTGTGGTAAAAGCGGTCATTGCACGGGATGGTGCACAGGTTAGCTTGAACCTGCCGTTGCAGGGACTGGGTGGCTTGGAGACCAAGCTGGATCTGCCAGGAATGAACCTGGCTAATCTGGATGCCCATAAACAACCACTGAAAGGTTGGATAAAGGGGGGCATTGATAATCTGGCACTGTTTGCGGCAATTTCACCGCAGTTACAAAACAGTCGGGGAAAACTGTCGGCCGATTTCAATCTAGGGGGGAGTCTGGCTGCTCCCCGTGTAAGTGGTGAAGCAAAGATCGAGCAGGGTGCGGTTGATATCCCGGTACTGGGCATTGAGCTACGTGAATTTGATTTGCGTATTGAAGCGCCGGATCTGGAAACCCTATCCCTGGTGGGTAGTGTCCGCTCTGGAAAAGGCAAGCTCTCACTGCAGGGATCGACTCAATTGGATGCCTCGAAAGGCTTTCCCTCGCAATTTAAAATTGAGGGAAGGGATTGGGTTGCGGTTAATGTGCTTGAGGCTGAAGTGCATCTCTCACCCAACCTCACCTTTGTACACAATGCCCAGCGTAGCGAATTGAAGGGCGAAATCCACCTGCCCTATGCGCGGATACGGCCAAGAGAAATACCTGAATCGGCGGTGTCCGGAAGTGCTGACCTGGTTGTAGTCGGTGCTGAGGATACAAAGGATGTACAACCGGATACACCATTGCATGCGCAGATTCGTCTCACTCTCGGCGACCGAGTCAGCTTTGATGGTTTTGGTTTACGGGGTAATTTTACCGGTAGTCTGCTGGTCATCGATGAACCGGGTCGGCCTGTTATCGGCAGGGGTCGCTTAGGTATCGCCGATGGTGTCTATCAGGCCTATGGTCAGGATTTAAAGATTGAGCGGGGGTTCGCCCTGTTTGCCGATTCTCCTGTCGATAATCCTGGTCTTGATGTGCGAGCTGTGCGTGAGATAGAGGATGTGATTGCAGGGATGCGCGTAACCGGGACGATGAAGAAGCCAAAACTCAAACTCTTTTCAACGCCTTCCATGTCAGAGACCGATGTGCTCTCTTACCTGATCACTGGCCGTCCTGCCGGTGAATCGTCGGGAAAAACGGTGGGTATGCTCGCCGCCCTGCAGGCGAGTGGAGCGAGCAATGCGGCCTCTGAAATTGGTAGGCAACTGGGATTGGAAGAGTTGCGGGTAGATACCGGTAACTCGATGGAAGAGGCCTCTTTAGTGGCAGGTACCTACTTATCACCCAGACTCTATGTGCAGTATGTCAACGAGCTGGCTACCAGTGAGACCACGATTCGTATGCGTTACGATTTGACCGATCGATGGCAGCTTGAAGCAGAGACCGGGCGTACCCAGTCCGGCGATTTCTTCTATACCTTCGATCGATAGAGAGAACTAGTTACTGCTGCGCACCGCATCAAAATCATCCGCAATGAGCAGATTGGTCAAAAAGAACGCCTTGGTCCTGGAAGCTTGCTGACGCTGCTTTTTTTCCATCTGGATAGGGCATTCATGGGGCTGCCAGTCACAGGCGATACCTCTGATAACGAGATGGGGGCATTCGCTGCAGGTCTGTGTTTTGTATAAGCCAGTCATGATCGTAAACTCGGTAGGTCGTGTGTATTTTGAATGATTAGCATAATATCAATGTTTTACAAGAGAATCTTGAATAGAATAGAATTGATTGATTTGTTTTGTAACGCTACAAACTAATGACAAAAGTCCTTCAAAAAATGCAATATTCGCTTCCCTCTTATGAGACAAAGGCAATCAAAAAGAAAAACGATGACAACCTTTGATACTCAATAAGTTAGTCGGCACTCACTTGTAAATATTCACCTCTACTGACACCAAGAAATCGATTTTTATTGGGGCTTTTTAAGCGATAAGCCTGTCATAGTCATTTCTTTCTTAAAAATGCGTATCCAGTCTCATTTTTTCCAGCCACAGGATTGCTGTGAATGTTTGTGTATACTCCATCAGACACAGATTGAATTCTGTAGGATCCAGGTCTTGAAAGAATGGCTTGGTTGTTATTAACCCAGCAACCTAATATGTCGCTGGGTTAGTAGTTAATTCCAGTGACGTATCAAGAGAATTTACCTGCCGTTATGTTTCAGGACTATTTCGGGTTATCTGAAGATCCCTTTTCCATTACCCCGGATCCGAAGTATCTCTATCTCAGCGAGAGGCATCGTAATGGTTTTGCACATCTTCTGTATGGCGTGACAGAGGGTGGTGGCTTCATGCAACTCACCGGTGAGGTGGGTACGGGTAAGACGCTGCTGTGCCGTAAACTGTTGGCCGAGTTGCCTAAAGCGGTTGATGTCGCCTTTATCTTCAACCCCCGCTTATCACCTCTGGAGTTAGTGGCCACAATCTGTGATGAGCTACGAGTCCTCTATCCCCTTGGTTGCAACAGCATCAAAGAGGTAGTCGACTTTCTAAATGCCTATCTGTTGGAGAGTCATAGTCAGGGCAGGCGAACTGTCGTGATCATCGATGAGGCACAGAATCTCAGTTACGAGTCGCTTGAGCAGATACGTCTACTAACCAATCTGGAAACACCCTCGCAAAAACTGCTGCAGATCATTCTGGTTGGCCAACCTGAATTAAGAAGCCTGCTGCAACGAGAAGAATTACGTCAATTGGCACAACGGGTAACAGCCCGTTATCACTTGACCCCACTATCCCGTTCTGAGACACGGGCTTATATTCAGCATCGCTTACACGTGGCCGGATTCCAGCACCCGCTTTTTACTACCGGTGCCGTGAAGCTTGTTTATCGGCTCAGCAGAGGGATCCCCCTCGTTATCAATATCCTCTGTAACAGAGGCATGTTGATGGCGTTCGCCAAGAAGAGCAACCGTATTACCAAGGGTATGATAAAGCAGGTTGCCAATGAGCTAAGCGGCAATGGAGAGAGTGAAGCTAGCAAACGCTCATGGGTTTGGGCCACACTCGGGATCCTGATCTGCACACTCGCTGTCCTGGTTGTACGGAATTCCAATTTGCTTCCTGGTATGACTGCGATGTCGGCGTCAGATGAGATGCCATCCGAACCCACGACTGAGCAGGTGAAAAAATCAGAGTCGCAGCCAAAGCCTGAAATCGTCACACAGCCATTGCCGGATATGACGGCGATAGTGAGCGAGAGCGACGAACAATCCGCGGTGGAAGACGAGCGGTCAGCAAGGATTGATTCAGACCATCAGACCGGTAGTTCTGAACTCGCTACGGTAGCCATCATCTCCACAGAACAGACACTCGACTCAGACTCGACTTCCAATGCGAAGAGGGCTGAGAAAGCGCCACAGGGATTGGCTGGCTTGGTGGGTAATGAAAACAGCACTTTCATAACCTTGTTTGGCTACTGGCAGAGCGTCTATCCAACGGAAGATGAGTCGCGCTCTTCTTGTGACAGGGCTGAGGGTGTGGGGTTGAGTTGTATTTATGGGCGAGGATCCTGGGACAACCTTGAGTATTACAATCGACCTGCAGTGTTGGAATTAATCATGGATGATGGTCAAAGATACAATGTGGTTGCATCCGCATTGACTGACAATGGTGTAACCCTGGACTTGAATGGCCGTCGATTCTCCTTCTTTCGCGATGAGATTGATAAGCTTTGGACCGGGAGTTACATTATTCTTTGGAGACCCCCTGGTATCAGTAGCGATAGTTTGAGTCTTGGATATGTTGGCAGGGATGTTGGATGGTTGATATCCATGCTTGATCGTATTGAGGGGGTTAAGACGGTTTATGATCCGCTGAATACCCAATTCGACCTCCAGATACAGCAACGTGTAATACGTTTTCAACGTGCTCATAACCTGTCAGCTGATGGTGTAGTTGGTAAACAGACATTGATTCAGTTAAACAGTGCTGTGGTGGATTCAACCAGACCTGTACTGCGTCAGGTGGGGGGCTGAGATGTCATCCATACTTGATGCGCTTGAGAGAGCTTCCCAGGAGAGGCAACCTGGAAAAGAGAATATTTTACCCGGTGCAAATCCACTCCCGCCTGATAATAGATATTGGCTGCCAGGATTGCTGATAGTTGTGATCCTGTTGTTGATAATGGCTATCGGATACTGGTTTATATCCCAGAAGAATCCGTCGCCGGTAGAAGTGCCGTTTAGCTATCCGAATGAGGCGGTTCTGAAATCTTCACCTAGAGAATTCAAGCAGAAAAAAATCAACGAGGCTGTCTTACCAGTGAAACAACCGGTAACGAAAAAAGCTGAAACTACGGCGGATCGAATAAGATATGGCGCGCTTCCCAATCAACGTCCATTGGTCTCCGAGGCAGTGGTTAGCCAAGTGACTGATGATAAGAAAAAAGAGCAGGTAGAGCCAAAACAGGTTCAGACAACTACAACCATGACACAGTCACCGGCAAAGATTGATAATGAAGCTACAACAATTGCAAGAGTAGAGACTCCTGTGGTGAAAGAAAGTTCTGATATTAAGGATGAGAGGCGCCCTGTTAAGCCACGAATAGAGACGTCCATTCAGCAAAAAGCGGGGGGGTCAGAAGCTAGGCCTGTCCAGTCACCCCATGTAGAACAACCTGAAATCACTGACTCGGAAAGTCAGATTCCACTGATATGGGAGCTGCCACAAGGATTGCGTGAGGAATTAGGGCAGTTAAAAACCAGTATCCATGTCTACAACAAAGAGCCTGAACAACGTTTCGTTATTATCAACTTGCATCGTTATGGTGAGGGTGACGTCTTAAGCTCGAAAGGTTATCGTCTGAAGAGAATCGACCGGGATGGCATAGTGGTCGATTATGGCGAGGGGTTGGTTCGTCTGTTACGGGAAAAGTACTAGGGCCTGAACCATCGCCAAACAATAATAAACCACCTCATTCGCTGCCGGCCATGGATAGCGAATGCGCAGGCTGGTAGACCCCGGTAGGCGTAGGGCCCGGGCAGGTATCCGTTGTCGCGAAGCG
>JAHXHU010000030.1 GCA_025656375.1 Candidatus Thiodiazotropha sp. (ex Ustalcina ferruginea)
TACGAATGCTCTCCACCATGTTTGGCAAGTTTGAGATCTGGTTGGGCTGGCTACGTGCATCAATACCCACTGCTGTCTTGCAGAAAATTTCTTCCGGTTCGCCCATCAAATGATCAGCGACTGAATCTAATAATGAGACCGGCAGATTATCGATACAGTAGTAGCCCATATCCTCCAGGGTATGCAGCGCTATCGTCTTGCCAGAGCCAGACAAGCCACTGACAATTTGCAGTTTGATCCCCTCAGCCATAGTAATTTACTGTTCCTGATCGATATAGATCTGCTGACGAGCGGTAAAGTCCTGGGTTGCGTTATAACCATCAAGCATCAGCATATGTTGCCGTACAGCGGTTTCGACAAGGATTGCCAGATTTCTACCTGCAGCAACCGGCAGACTGGTCTGTGGTGTCTCGACCCCGAGTAGCGTACGTGTTGAGTGGCAGCCTTCAAGACGATCCATGTTATGTAGTTTTTTATCATCAAAGTGCAACAGATCGATGATTAAGTGTAGCTGTTTATTGGGTTTGATGGCACTGTTACCGAACATCGCACGGATATTGATAAGGCCCAATCCACGCACTTCAAGAAAGTCCTGCAACACCTTGGGGCAGCGGCCACTTAGGGTATTACTGCCCGTCTTGTAGAGCTCTGTAGCATCATCGGCAATCAAACAGTGGCCACGGGAGATCAGGGCCAAAGCGAGTTCACTTTTACCTATTGCAGGATCACCGCTGAGCAACACACCCTTGCCGAGGACCTCCATATAGACCCCGTGTACCAGTAGCTTTTCCCCCATCGGCTGGCTGAAGCGCTCCAACAAGCGGTGTATGACCTGATTGTCAGGTTGAGGTGTATAGAAAAGCGCAACATCTTTTTCCAGGGCCTGCTCCTGACAATCCTGTAAAGGCTTCAACCCATCGGTGAATATGAGCGCGGCCGGCGAGGCACTGAACAGCACCTGTAGATAGTCATGATAGACATCATCCTCCTCATTCAACAGGTGATCCCGTTCCGGTGGCCCAATGACCTGAATTTGGTTGGGACGGATCAAGTTGAGTGGTCCGGCAGGTTGCATACCTCCCTGCAACTCTACATCCAGAATGATGCTTGCATCGCCACCCCCACCATTCCAATTCAGAGAAAGCTCTGTCGCAAGCTCCTCGTAGAGATCCCGAATGGTATAAGTTGGCTTCATTAAGCTGATATCACAGCTTCCCGCTGTTGAATCAGTAGGAAAAGCTCATTTGCTGTTTTTGCCTCCCGTAGCGCCGTGCAGAAGCCTTTGTCATCGAACATCTGGGCCAATTTGGCCAGTAACTGTAAATGCTCATCCGTAGCATCCTCCGGCACCAGCATGGCAAAGGCAAGATCTACCTGCTGATTATCAATAGCATCAAAATCGATTCCCTTGGGGAGCTGAATAAAAGCAGCCACCGCTTGAGATATTTGTGACATGCGCGCATGCGGTAAAGCAATACCTTTACCCAGGCCTGTACTACCAAGTCGTTCACGCTCCAAGAGCGCATCGAACACCAGATCTTGGTTGAGACCAGGAGCAGACTCAGCCAGTCGTTGGCCGAGCTGCTCCAATACGCGTTTCTTACTGGCCGCCTCCACGCTGCAGCCGATCCGTTCCTCTTGTAGATATCCGTCTAGAAACATGGAGACCTCACCAATTTTATCCGCCAGTATTACTCAGTTGCTGCGTACTTCACACCGCTGCCAGCGCGGTGACTTTGCATCTTCTCCTTGTGTTTGAGCACTTGTCTGTCCAGCCTGTCAGTAAGCACATCGATGGCTGCATACATATCTTCCTGTACAGAATCGGCGAAAACACTCGCACCGTTCACTTGCATTGTGGCTTCTGCCTTTTGCCTCATTTTCTCCACACTCAAGATAACGTGTACGTTGATCACATTATCGAAGTAGCGCTCGAGGCGCTCGAACTTATTATCAACATAGCTCTTCAAAGCATCTGTTACGTCCACATGATGACCGGTCACGCTTATTTGCATAATTTTCTCCTATCTTAGATGAAGTTACTCATCACCCTGCCTGACATCAGAAAACGGTACAGGTCTAATGCATCCAGTGCATGTTGTCCACAAAATCCACGTTTGCCTTGTGCGTCACAGCATCCGCAAGTGGTTTGATGGTCGACAAAGAATAGACCTGAATTGCCATTATCTCCTACATCAGACGTTTACGTTCGTTCGATGGCGGAATGCTCATCGACTCACGGTACTTTGCCACTGTCCGACGGGCTACCTCGATACCCTGATCGGACAATATGGCGGCAATTTTATTGTCACTAAGTGGCTTTGCGGACAACTCAGCGGCGATCAGCTTTTTAATCAATGCACGGATTGCAGTGGATGAGCACTCACCACCGGCACTGGTACTGACATGACTGGAAAAGAAAAACTTAAACTCCAATGTACCCCGCGGCGTATGCATGTACTTTTGTGTTGTAACACGGGAGATGGTCGACTCATGCATCTCCAACGCCTCGGCAATATCCCTCAAAACCAGGGGTTTCATCGCCTCTTCGCCATGTTCAAAAAAACCACGTTGATATTCTACGATTTTACTAGCCACACGTAGAATAGTCTCGTTTCTGCTCATCAGACTTTTGATGAACCAGCGCGCCTCCTGCAGATGGTTCTTCAGAAACGTATTATCTTCACTCTGATCCGCTCGTCTTATCAGGCTCGCATAATCATTGTTCACCCGCAGCTTGGGCGTCACCTCGCCATTCAGCTCAACCACCCAGCGACCATTGCGTTTACTCACAAATACATCAGGCACAACGTATTCCGGCTCGCTGCTGGCAATCAGCGTTCCTGGATGAGGGTTGAGTGTACGAATCAGTTGCATGACAGCTGTAAGTACCTGTTTGTCGATCTTCATACGACGCATGATCTGATTCTGATCTTGCGTGGTCAGAAGATTGAAATGATCCCTGCAGAGCCTGATTGCCTGCGCCTGGTAGGGTGTCTTCTCCGGTAGTTGACGTAGCTGTATAAGCAGGCAGTCCCGCGGACCCTGGGCACCCACACCCGGAGGATCAAAGGCCTGAATACGATGCAGAACAGCTTTGATATCTTCGGGTGTTGCCTCTTCGTCATCCAGCGATTGCAGGACCTCATCTAAATCACCCGTGAAATAACCATCTTCATTGATACTATCAATAAGGTTAGTGGCAATAAAAATATCCTGTGGGGAAAATGGTGTCAGATTCATCTGCCAGATCAAGTGATCATGTAGGGTGGCAGCACTGCTACTCTGCACCAGGAAATCACTGTCAGCCGCTTCTCCTCCACCGCTGGAACTGGGTAAATAGCTGTCATAGACATCGGTCCATTCGCTGTCTACCGGCAAATCTTCTGTGACTTGTGGGGTATCTGTCTGGATCTCACGTTCATTGTTGATATCGTTGGTCTTTGCATCATCCTTGGCCGGTTGTTGCGACAATGCAGCCTCTTGAGATTCACCATCGGACCCAGCTCCATTTTGCCCATAGTCCTCCTCACCCTCCAGCATGGGGTTGGTCTCCAACACCTCTTGCACCTCCTGACTGAGGTCGAGTGCCGACAGCTGTAACAGGCGTATAGCCTGCTGCAGCTGTGGTGTCATTGTGAGATGTTGTCCGAGTCGGAGTTGCAGCGCCTGCTTCATCGCAGAGATATCTTTAGACCTGGTATGTTATTTGTATGTCTTTAACTTCATTCTAGCTAAAAAAAAGAGCCAAGGTAAAAATTTCTTATCGAGAGACCGTTATTGAGCACCTTTCATTCCCACCCAGACTCACTATTTTTCCAAGAATCCATTGTATTTCAATGGAGTTAGTAAACATTAGTGAATTACATTGAAAAGTCTTCACCAAGGTATACGCTACGAACCTCACTGTTTTGCAGAATCTCGCTGGTAGTGCCTTCAGCCAAAACCTCGCCACTATTGATGATATAGGCCCGATCACAAATATCGAGCGTCTCCCGGACATTGTGATCCGTGATCAGGACGCCTATCTGTAACCCTTTGAGATGTTGAATTATTTTCTTGATATCTATTACGGCAATTGGGTCAACTCCAGCAAAGGGCTCATCCAACAGAACAAAGCGGGGCTGGATGGAGAGTGCGCGGGCAATCTCCAATCGTCTGCGCTCACCGCCGGAAAGGCTCATCGCCTGACTTTCCCGTAAGTGATCGATGCCGAACTCAGCTAAAAGCTGATCACACCGCTCACGACGCCTACTCTCACCCAGGTCTGCGCGTGTCTCCAAAACCGCCAGAATGTTCTGTTCTACACTCAGTCGACGAAAAATCGATGGCTCCTGAGCCAGATAACCGATCCCGATACGGGCTCGCTTATGCATTGCCAGGTCAGTCAACTCTTCCCCATCGAGAAAAATCTTACCCTTATCCGCCTGGATCAGTCCCACGATCATATAAAAGCTGGTTGTCTTCCCTGCGCCATTCGGTCCCAACAACCCAACCACTTCACCACTGTTGACCACAAGCGAGACGCCGTCCACCACCTTACGCTTACGGTATTGCTTTTGTAGCCCCTCAACCCGTAGCTGACTCATGGAGCAAGTTTCTGATTGGGTTCAATCACAACCTGCACGCGCTGCTTCCCTTGGGCACTGGTACCGGCCTTGACCATCGCTTTAGTGCGGTTGTAGATAATACGGTCGTTCCTGAACTGGTTGCTCCCTTGCTCAAGTAGGGCTTCGTCGATCAGCAACAGTTCATCACGACCGACATACAACTCCATCCGCAGGGCTTCGCCGCGAATCTCTTCTTCACTATCATCCATCAATTGACGGAAATAGGTTGGCGTTCCTTCACTGACCAGCTTTTCAGTCTTGCCTTGACGGCGAAAAACCCACAGTCGATCGGCCCACAATTTTAGACTACCCTGAGATATCTCCACATTCCCTTCGTAGAGAATCACTCCCGTAGCCTCATCGACTGAGAGGCTATCAGCTTCCAAATGCATGGGTTGGTCGCTGTCACTGCTTAGCGCAAAGACCTGGCAGGACCCGGAATAGAGTAATAATAGAAAAACTAATCCAATGATATTTCTAATTAAAATCATAGTACCCACGTACCTGATGCAGCAGCTTTAGACGCATAGGCTGTTTTAGCCAAGCATCCATACCCACAGCAGTAACCCACTGACTGCCACTTTCAATTCGAACCGGTTGCTCGGTAGAAGCGAATGAATCTTTGAACTGCAAGGTAAGATCCCGGGCGAGGATATGGTAGGGTGCTAAGCTTTCATCGCCCGAACGGTCTATGATCACCTTGCCAGGTAGATAAATTGTCTCTTCACGACGCTTTACCAACCCCTCCTCCGCCTGCATCTTCCAAGGCAGGGTTTGTTCATTGAATTGCCACAGGACCGGTTGCTTCAACTCTGTCACTCCGGTTTGTTGGTAGTGTTGCATCCTAGTGGACACTAGTTTCTGCTTCAATGTCCCTTGTTCACTATAAGTTCGCACCACCAGGCCTTCAGCATAGGAGTCCGGGAATCGTTTGGCACTCTGTGGCCTTGTTTCAGGGGAGTGCGTCAATTCATTCATCCACCAGCTCAAACTCAGCAGTGCTGCAAGCATGAGTAAGAGACCGAGCAGTTGAGGCTTCAAAGATAACCGTCCAGCTCAGCCTGAAGGTTGCCCTGCGCCTCGAGCACCATTTCGCAGACATCCCTGCCCGCACCGCGGCCACCGGCATGGGGCGTCTGCCAATGAGCATGCTGGATAACAAAAGGATGGGCATCGTTGACTGCAATGGCTAAACCGACCCGCCGCATAATAGGCAGATCCACCACATCATCGCCCACATAGGCGACCTGACCATCTGTCAGACCCAACTTGTCACGCAGCTCCTCATAGGCTGGAAGCTTGTCATGTTTGCCCTGATAGACGTGCTCAATCCCCAGTCCCTCCATACGGATACGCACCACTTCCGAGGTGCGGCCGGTAATGATGCCGATAACCACACCCGATTTCTGCAGCATCTTCATGCCATGGCCATCCCGGGAGTTGAAGGCCTTATACTCCTGGCCGTCATCCCCCAGATAGAGACTGCCATCAGTCAGCACACCGTCTACATCAAAAATCACCAGCTTGACCCCACTGGCTTTGGTATGAATATCCTGCATCAAACTCCCCTTACATAACACCGGCTCTCAACAGATCGTGCATATTAAATGCGCCGATCAATTGTTGTTTGTGATCGACCACCAGCAAGCCATTTATCTTTTTCTCATCCATCATCTGCAAGGCCTCTGCAGCAAGCATCTCCGGCTGCACTGTCAGGCAGTTTTTTGTCATCACTTCACTGACTTTGACCTGGTGAATATCGATGGGCTTATTGAGGGTACGCCGCAGGTCGCCATCTGTATAGACACCGGCAACAACCCCTTCCCGATCGACAATCGCCGTCATACCCAGTCCTTTGACTGACATCACTTCCAGGGCTTCATGAAGGGTGGCATTGAGATCAATAGAAGGCAATGCCTTTCCCACATGCATAATGTCACTGACATGCAGCAACAGGCGCCTGCCGAGACTGCCACCGGGATGCGATAAAGCGAAGTCCTTGGCGGTAAAGCCACGAGCCTGTAGCAGCGCTACAGCCATCGCATCACCCATCACCAGCGTTGCAGTAGTACTCGAGGTAGGTGCCAGCCCTAAAGGGCAAGCCTCTTTCTCGACACTGACATCGATATGCACTTCACACTCCCTTGCCAGGGTTGAATGAGGTTCACCGGTCATGGCGATCAGTGGTACACCCAAACGTTTTAGCAGCGGCAAGATAACCAGCAACTCTCCGGTCTCTCCGGAATTAGATAGCGCAAGCACCACATCCTGGCAGGTAATCATGCCAAGATCGCCATGACTGGCCTCGCCTGGATGGACAAAAAAGGCTGGGCTACCGGTACTTGCCAGGGTTGCTGCGATCTTATTGCCGATATGACCCGACTTACCCATACCGATCACAACAATACGTCCCTTACAGTGGAGCAGATAACTACAGGCTTGGGCGAATTCTCGATCCAGACGTGGAATGAGCGCGGTGACTGCATCTGCCTCAGTCTCAATCACAGCCCTGCCCAATTCAATCATCTGGGTCATCTCTTCTTTTGGAGGGTTAATGGGTTTTGTCATCTAGATAGTTTCACAACGCAGGGATATCAGGTGCTGACCAGGGTGAAGAATAAAAAGGACTGATAGCCGACGAAGGCCAATAGCAGAATCGCCCCTTCCAATCGGTTTATACGTCCTGGCTTTCCGAAACCATAGCCCATAGAGAAAAGGAATAGTGTTAAACCCAACATCACCGGCAGATCACGCGTCAATACCTCGGGGGCATAGGGCCCGGGGGCCACTAAACCCGGAATACTCAAAACTGCCAGCATGTTATAGAGGTTAGAACCTATCACATTACCAATAGCGAGATCGTCTTCACCCTTCATGGCACTGGTGATACTGGCGGCCAACTCCGGCAGACTGGTGCCGATGGCGACAATCGTCAAACCGATAATGACGTCGCTGACCCCCAGTGCAACCGCTACGTTGGTCGCTCCCCAAACCAGCAGACGGGAACTCAGCAGCAGAAAAGTTAATCCTACCAACAACAGAATAATCGCCTTACGGGTAGGTATATCGTGTGGAATCTCTGCGTCAAATTCACCTGCAATAGGATCAGCAGCACCTGTCTTAGCGGTATAGATCATCCAGCCGAGTACCCCCACCAGGGTAATCGCCAAAATCGCACCATCAAACCGGCTCAGCTCCCCATTCCACATCAGCAGCAAACAGAGAAGCGTGACTGCAAGCAGTATCGGATACTCCCTTTTCAACACGCTTGAATGTACTGAGAGAGGAATGATCAGGGCCGTAAAGCCGAGAATGAGTCCAATATTGGCGATATTCGAGCCAATGGCATTGCCAATGGCCAACCCCGGATTGCCATTTACCGCCGCCATGGTGGAAACCAACACTTCCGGTGCCGAGGTACCAAGACCCACAACAGTGAGCCCAATCAGCATAGGGGAGACCCCCAGATTATCAGCCAGTGCTGCTGCACCACTAATGAAACGGTCCGCACTCCAAACAAGGATGATAAGACCGGCCAATATTGCAATACTAAAGAGAAGCATTAATAGTTTCTATATAATCAATGAGTTACGGGGAGCTAAAACCATCACTAAAGGATCGCTTTGTTTTTTATGTCAATGGATCACCTGATAGCGTGTGGTGTAAAGGGCTGAGATAATAGCAGAAAGCTGTATGAATTGACTTGACAAGTAAGTCAGTATATTAGATAATTCTTACATACTGATACGATAAGTAACAGTAATCCTCCTTTGGTGGTATATATTTAAGCGCGACAACCCCTGTCGCGCTTTTTTTTACTCTCTCCTAATTATTCCATTCTAAATTGAGGGCGACTTCCCGGAATGAATTATCTGGGATAGGTCTTGTACCCCTTTCAAGGATCATGTAATATCCGCCGTCTTTTTCGAAGCATAATTAGTTCTCCATTGGAGCGACATCGGATGACTACTGTAAGCGCAAAGCCGGCTGAGGTACGCCGCAATTGGTATCTCGTGGATGCAACAGACAAGACCCTGGGTCGTCTGTCCACCGAAATTGCACGACACCTGCGCGGCAAGCATAAACCGGAATATACCCCTCATGTGGATACCGGCGACTATATCGTCGTGGTCAATGCTGAGAAGGTCCGTGTTACCGGTAATAAACTGACCGACAAGATGTATCACCACCATACAGGCTACATCGGCAACATGAAGTCCATCAGCCTGGACAAACTGTTAAAGAACACACCAGAGCGTGCTATCGAACACGCAGTCAAGGGCATGATGCCGAAAAACTCACTTGGCCGCGCCATGTTTAAGAAACTGCGTGTCTTTGCCGGTCCCGAACATACCCATCAGGCCCAGCAGCCACAGCCGCTGGAAATCTGAGAAAACACTTAGAGCTTAAGAATATGGCAGATATGCACATCACGACCGGACGCCGTAAAAGTTCCACTGCACGTGTCTTCCTGACCACCGGCAGCGGAAACATCATCGTCAACAATCGTCCACTCGACGAGTACTTTGGCCGCGAGACTGCCCGTATGGTGGTTCGTCAGCCTCTGGATGCGACTGAGACCGGCAACAAGGTCGATATCAAAGTCACGGTCTGCGGTGGTGGCACCACAGGGCAGGCAGGCGCCATACGTCACGGCATCTCCCGCGCACTCGACGCCTATGACGACGCTTTACACGGCACCCTGCGCAAAGCCGGCTTCCTGACCCGCGATGCGCGTGCTGTCGAGCGTAAAAAGGTCGGCCTGCACAAGGCCCGCAAGCGTCCTCAGTTCTCCAAACGTTAAGTCTGGCTCGGGTCTTGCCGGCAGAGATTCTGCCTGCACCGAGTCTGCAACTGGGGATTCGTCTAACGGCAGGACAACGGACTCTGACTCCGTATGTGGAGGTTCGAATCCTCCATCCCCAGCCAACATAAAGAACCCGCCTTGTGCGGGTTTTTTGATGCCAGAAGAGAATCCATCATCCCATGAGAGGCGAGCTGGCTTAACCTGGTTTTTTCAACTTCAACGATTCGCCTCATGGGTCGCTACAGGCGGGTGGTAGATGATCTGCACGGTGGTCCCGTCCGGATCGAAGCAGTAGAAACTTCTTGCCCCGTCCCGGTGGGTACGTGGGGCATTTCGCATCCTCACCCCTTCCGCTGACAGGTAGGTGTACCAGGCATCCACCGCCTCAGGATTGGCGAGAAAAAAACCGATATGATCGAGGCGCTGAGCGGCCTCGTCGAAGCTGTCGCTAGCCGCCTTGTGCAGCGCGAGATTGTCCGGCCCCGAGGTGAGATAGAGATTATCCGGATCAGGGTGCCACTCGATCTGCATGCCCATCAGGGTGACGTAGAAATGTTCACTGGCATCAAGATCCCTGACGTTCAGGGCCACATGGCTCATCCCCAGATGCCCTTCCGGCCGTCTCACGACAGCACCTCGTTAATAGCGTTCTCCCAGGCCTCCTGACCGCATGCCCGCTGAACAACCAATGGCAGGGCGACTGCGCCATGGGCCAGCAGCTCTTCGTGGAGTGAGTGCAGGGTCACACCAGGCCTTTGTGCGAGTAGCTGTTGGGTGAGATGTTCTATCAGATCGGCACCCAACAGGGCCATGAAGGCATCGGTTGGGCGTCGGGAGATGGCGGTCAGACTGACCTCTGCCCAGCAGGGGATATCTGACAGCATTTTCAGTCGCTCAAGGGCCTGGCGGCTGTTGATCTCGCCGGTATGAAACTCCAGATCGATGGTGGCCTGCTCCGCAAGCGCAAGGTGCCTTTGATAAAGCAATAAACAGTCTTGCTCATTGAAGTAGCCTCTTTCCTCCAGGATCCGGCTCATGTGGTGGGCCCAGCCCCGTTTGAATGCGGCTGAGGGGTTGATCTGGCGGACAAGACTATGGGCCGACCCCCCTCCTGCCCAAGCCAGATAGTGACGACCTGCCCAGCTGCTATAAAGGTTGCGCATACGAATAGCCGAGCGGGTCTCTCCACCACCCACCTGCTGATCATGGGGGATCAGAAAGACCCCCCCCTGCTCACTGCGCAGATAGCTGCCGCAATCCGGCTGTCTGAAACAGCTGTCTGTAATACGAAACTCCAGGGGTTGTTCAGAATCGGGCAGAAGCTGATGTTGTTGCAGAAACGACCTCAGGGTATGGGCCTCCTCGCGGTAGGCCTGCAGGCGGGTATCACCAATGAGCGGCTCGCCACCGGACTGTTTCACTGTCTGTAGCGTCAAGCCTTGCTGTTCCATCGCTTCGTAGGTCTTATGCAGCCGTTTTCGAGCATAGACCAAGGCATCATCGGCAGAGAGTTCGAGTTGATCCCGACGTCTCAGCAGCCAATTGAGTAACTCCTTGCCACAATCTGCGGTTCCCGTGGCCGCTGGTGCCAATTCCTTGATCAAACTCTGTTTAAAATCTTCGACTGCTTCAGCGGCCTGACTGCTGAGTGCCTGCAGGTGTCCTTTATCGGCACAGCATTCATGGGTCTGCGGCAGGTCCCTGCCGAGTCGCTTTAACCAGGGCACCCCCTTTTCTGCAGTCTCCAGGGCATCGGCGAGCCAGAGGGTGGAGACCAGACCAGGCAGCTCCGAAAGTCGGCCCCGCGCATCCCGTAGGTAGTTGGGGGTCTTCTCCAATACGCCCATTAAGGCCTCGCACAGCCTCCCGGACTGACGTACAACCAGTTCCTGGAGCAGGTGCAACGGAAGATACCTGGCCGGGTCTCGGTGACGCCAGTCGTGTTCGAGCAGCATACGATGTTCGACGAGTGCAGCACCGTAGATCAGCTGCAGGTCGAGCTGTCGATCGGCATCCAGGGCGTCGTAGTCAAGCTCCTTGAGACTGATCAGCAGGCTACTGATCAGGCTTGCCAGAGCGCCCATGTCATCATCCCCGTCAACCGTCAGAAGCCCCTCATATCCCGACACTGACGCATACACTGCAGCCACCGGATGGAAGCGGAACAAGACCCGATAGTACTCGGCTCCCAGTTCATCAAAGGTGGCGTCTTCACTGCTCATCGCGTATCTCGTAGCCGTGGGTGATCTCGGCACTCTTGCCAAGCATCAGGGAGGCG
>JAHXHU010000071.1 GCA_025656375.1 Candidatus Thiodiazotropha sp. (ex Ustalcina ferruginea)
AGGGCATGAAATCATGCGCATCTTCTTCTACCACGATGGGGTAAACAACGGTACAAATTTGACAACACCGCCACAGGACGATCGCAATATAGTCAACCGCTGGTCAGAACTCGGCAAGCAATATGACCTCGATATGGTGGTCTGCGTAGCAGCAGCACAACGTCGGGGTATTGTTGATGAAGGCGAAATGCAGCGTAACGGTAAAGATGCGCAAAACATCGCAGATGGCTTTCGTATCTCCGGTCTTGGCCAATTGGTCGAGGCGGGCATCCAGTCGGAACGTCTTGTGGTTTTCGGTGATTAAACGCAGGGGTTGATCATGTCTGAGCAGATAAAAAAATTCATGTACATCAACCGTCGTGCTCCCTATGGCACCATCTATGCCTGGGAGTCGCTTGAGGTCGTGTTGATTGGGGCAGCGTTTGACCAGGATGTCAGTTTGGCATTTATGGATGATGGTGTATTTCAGCTGGTGAAGGGGCAGGATACGGCCGATGTGGAGATGAAAAACTTTTCACCCACTTATAAAGCACTGGGTGATTATGATGTAACCAAGCTCTACGTCGAAAAAGAGTCTCTTGAGGAGCGTGGTCTGACACTTGATGACCTGATGCCTCTGACTTATGAAGACGAAGATGATGATTGGGCAGAGAAGGATTCCATTCGCCTGGTGAGCCGTGCAGAGATGGCGGACATCATGGATGAACAGGATGTCTTTTTCAGTTTCTAAGTCGGAGTAAAGAACATGGCTACCCTACACACAGTCAATAAATCACCTTTTGAAAAGTCTTCACTGGATAGCTGTCTGGCCTATGTCAAAGATGGTAGTTCTGTCCTGATGTATGAAGACGCTATCTATGGTGCGATCAAAGGCACCGCCTACGCCGATAAGGTTGCGGCAAAAGGCAATGTAAATTTTTTCGTGCTAGGTGCGGATCTGAAGGCACGCGGTGTCTCAGAAGACAAGGTCACTGATGGCATCGAAATCGTGGACTACGCCAAATTTGTCGCACTCGCTGCTGAGAATGACAATGTACAGGCCTGGGTCTGATTGGCTTACTGAACAACTTTCAACTCTATTTGGAGAGAAAATATGGCTATCGAAGCAAATGGTAAAACCTTCGAAACTGACGAAGAAGGCTACCTGACCAACCTAGGCGAGTGGGAACCTGCTGTTGCCGATGTTATGGCTAAAGAAGATGATCTGGAACTGACCGATGAGCACTGGGAGATTATCAATTTCCTGCGTGAGTACTACGAAGAGTACCAGATTGCTCCTGCAGTACGTGTACTCACCAAGGCTGTAGGTAAGAGACTGGGTAAGGAGAAGGGTAACTCCAAGTATCTCTATTCCTTGTTCCCATATGGCCCTGGTAAGCAGGCTTGCCGCTTTGCCGGTCTGCCGAAACCGACAGGTTGTATCTAACAGCCGTGCACTCGGTGGGTGGTTTTTCTAATCCACCCACCGGGACTCCGATCATTAATTGAGGGACGCAGGAACATGTCATCTGTTTACGCTGCGCTGTTTTTCTTAGCGACCATCGTTCTGGTATTGGGCTTGGTAAGAAAGATTGCCCAGTATGCCAAGGCACCTGCACCACTTAAGATTCCGACTACACCGGCACCTGTGACACAGACCGGCGTAGTGTTGCGAATGTTCCGAGAAGTGGTTTTCTTTGAAAGCCTTTTCAAGAGCACCAAATGGACCTGGATATTCTCCTGGTTGTTCCACTTCGGGATGTTCCTGGTTCTATTAAGACATCTGCGTTACTTTATTGACCCGGTCTGGCTGCCCATTCAGCTGATACAACCGTTTGGAAAGTATGCAGCATTTGCCATGGTAGCCGGCCTTGCTGGATTGCTGATCCGAAGAATATTTGTCGATCGCGTCCGTTACATCTCTGCGCCCTCTGATTATCTATGGCTACTGTTACTGATCGCTATCGGTGTGAGTGGTGCAATGATGACTTTTGTTATCCACACCGATGTGGTCGCGGTTAAACAATTTTTTACCGGTTTCTGGACCTTCAGTATTGGTGATCTGCCAATGGACCCAGCCCTGTTAATACACCTGACCCTGGTTGCCGTACTGATGATACTGCTGCCCGTCAGCAAGTTATTACATATACCCGGTATCTTTTTCAGCCCATCCCGTAACCAAGTGGACAATCCACGCGAGAAACGCCATTTGGTTGAGTGGGCTAGAAAACTTGAAGATTCCTAATTTATCGCTTGGCCGATGAGGGCTACAAATGGCTAAAGCTGAATTTAAAACACCGGAACTGAGCGAATACATCGAAGTTCCCGATCTGGTCGAAGGGACCATGGAGCACATTACCTGCTTTGTGGCTAAACCTGAGCATCAGGAAGCATTGGGCTTCCCCGGTGAAAAGACCGAAAACTGGAAAGAGGTTGCCATCGATAAGATGGGTGACCTGTTGAGCCGTTACCGCTCCTTCCGGGTGTACTTGGATGCGTGTGTGAAATGTGGATCCTGTACCGACAAATGCCACTATTTTCTGGGGACCCAGGATCCTAAGAATATGCCGGTAGGCAGACAGGATCTATTACGCAAGGTCTATCGCCGTTACTTCACCTTTGCAGGAAAATACTTTCCCAAACTGGTTGGTGCGGTTGATCTCAGTGAAGAGATTGTTGATGATTGGTACAGCTACTTCCATCAGTGCTCCCAGTGTCGTCGCTGCTCGGTGTTCTGCCCCTACGGCATCGATACCGCAGAGATATCCATGGCAGCGCGAGAGATTCTCGATGCGATCGGGATCGGACAGAAGTATTGCAATGAGATCATCGGCAAAGTACATACGATAGGCAATAATCTGGGTCTGCCAGGACCTGCTATTCTCGATACCCTCGAAGGATTGGAAGAGGATGTCTGGGAAGAAACAGATGTGGCGGTTAAATACCCATTGGATGTAAAGGGTGCCGATATTCTGCTGGTCACGCCATCGGCAGACTTTTTTGCGGAACCCCATGTCGACGGATTGATTGGTTACGGTAAGGTCTTCCATGAAGCGGGCGTCAGCTGGACGCTGAGTACAACAGCCTCGGAAGCCGGTAACTTCGGTATGTTCATCGGTAGCTACGAAAATATGCGCCGTGTCTCGCTACGCATTCGTCAAGCAGCCTTGGAACTGGGTGTAAAACGTATCGTATTCGGTGAGTGTGGTCATGCCTGGCGTATCGCTTACAGTTTTCTGAATACCCTTGCCGGCCCATTTGATTTTCTAGATCCCGATTATCCTGTGCCTCAGCATATTTGCGAGTTCACTCTGAATGAGATCGAACAGGGAACGCTGGAGTTTGACAAATCAGAAAATGATGAGATGTCGATTACTTTTCATGACTCCTGCAATGTGGCTCGGGCATCCCGAATGGGTGACAAACCGGGTGGACAGTTTGAGATTCCCCGTAAAGTCATTAAAGCAGTGGTCAACAACTATCACGACATGGAGTGGGATACCATCCATGAGCGCACTTTCTGCTGCGGTGGCGGTGGTGGCATATTGACTGATGATCTGATGGAGGTCCGCGTCAAGGGTGCGAAACCCCGTATGTCCGCCCTCAAGAATGTGATGGAAGAGAAGGGTGTAACCCATCTTGCAGCTATCTGCGCGATCTGCAAAAGCCAGTTCACAAAAATGTTTCCCTACTACGGCATGGATATGTTCATGATCGTTAGTGTTCATCAACTCGTCAGTAATGCGATTGTTATGAACAGGAAGACACCACCTGAAGAAGCGCCGGATTATGGCGAAGATGATGACGAATAATAGTTTGAAGACTAACGCCTACCTTGGGTAGGGCACGACCAAGACAAGTACCGAAAGGAGACTGAGAATGGCAACTCCTAGTGAAGAGATGAAAAAACCGATTACCTGGCGTCGTTATGAAGACGGCGAAACTGAGTGGGATGCTTGGGGTGAAATGATCTTCCAAGAAGATACTTCTCACAAGTGCCCAACCTACATCAATCGTACGCCACCCTGTCAGGGCAGTTGCCCTTCCGGGCATGATATTCGTGGTTGGTTGGCAATCGTGCGTGAAGAGGAGAAGCCCTCTGAGGGGCTGGATTGGCAACAGTATGCTTTCGAGCGTGCGGTCGAGGCAAATCCCTTCCCTTCCATGATGGGACGCGTCTGCCCGGCACCCTGCCAGGATGCTTGTAACCGTAACGAAGTTGAAGATTTCGTCGGTATCAATGCGGTTGAGCAATACATTGGCGATATGGCCATTGAGAAAGGCTACACGTTCACCCCTGGAGCAGATACAGGTAAGAAGGTGGCCGTGATTGGCGGTGGACCTGCCGGTATGGCTGCTGCTTTTCAACTGCGTCGGATGGGACATGGCGTCACTGTGTTCGAGAAGGACCCTGAACTTGGCGGCATGATGCGTTATGGCATACCCAACTATCGTATCCCACGTGACAAGTTACAGGCGGAGATCCAACGTATCCTCGATATGGGTGTTGAGGCCAGGACTGGCGTGAAAGTCGGTGTTGATTTCCCTGTTGCTGATGTTGAAAAAGAGTACGATGCCATCCTTTGGGCACTGGGCTGCCAGACTGGACGCGGTTTACCGATCGATGGCTGGGAAGGTACACCCAACTGCGTTTCCGGTGTGGCATACCTGAAGGCCTTTAATGAGGGCCGGATGAAAGTCACCGGTAATAAAGTTGTCTGTATCGGTGGTGGTGATACATCTATTGATGTCATCTCCGTAGCCCGTCGTATTGGTTGTGATGACGCAGCTGGTAATCCTGAGGATGTCGTACTTGATTTGAGTATCAATCAGGATGAATCACTCTCTGCTTCGGCAAAACCTGCCGCTGCTACCCTGACCTCCTTGTTCACCAAGGACAAGATGTTTGCTGCAGAGCATGAGATTCATGATGCACTGCATGAGGGTTGTGAAATTCTCGACGGTGTAATGCCACTAGAAGTGATTGTGGGTGCAGATGGTCGTGCAACCGGCCTTAAGGTCTGTGACTGTACGATGGATGGCATGACGCCAATACCGACTGAAGGCACGGAACGTGTTCTGGATGCAGATATCATTGTCTCCGCTATTGGCCAGGGTGGTGACATGGAAGGTCTTGATGATCTTGCCAACGATTGCAGTCTGATTGACGCCGACAAATTCTACCAAGTACCAGGTAAACCCGGTCACTTCGTGGCAGGCGACATTGTACGTCCACATCTGCTTACAACGGCCATCGGTCAAGCTTCCGTTGCTTGTGAGAGCATCAATGCATACATCAGTGATGAGAAGATGGCTAAGAGGCCGAAGGTTGATGTACACCACTTCGACCTGCTGAATAAGCTGCAAGAGGTCCATCTCGAACCAGAGGCATATGATAAAACTCAGGGTGATCTGCGTGGCACCGCATCAGCAAAATTTGCTGTACACAACTATGAAGACCGTTCTCATCAGGAAGTAATTTCTGCCGATGAACTGTTTCTTGGTCACTTCTCACTCACACCGCGTCTGCTTCGCTCAGAAGATGTACCCACTGCAGACGAAGTGTTACACCACTTCAAAGAGCGTATGTCTGGGCTGAATGATGAGCAGGTTCAGGATGAAGCCAAGCGCTGCATGAGCTGCGGTATGTGCTTTGAGTGTGACAACTGTGTGATTTTTTGCCCACAGGACGCCGTGTTCCGTGTCAAACGTAACGAGTCGACGACTGGCCGCTACGTAGATACGGACTATAACAAGTGTATCGGTTGTCATGTCTGCACCGATGTGTGTCCTACGGGTTATATTCAGATGGGGTTAGGTGAATAGGAGCTGTGATGCGTAGTTCTCTCATCAGCAACAGGACTCTCATTTTCCTCCTGGCAGGGTTTTTGATCCCTTCCATGCAGGCCTTTGGTGAGAGTGCCTATGTAACCGAAAATTCTAAGGCTGCTTCCATGGACAGCTGTGTGGCACCGACTGAACTGATGCGTCGCAACCATATGGATTATCTCCAGCATGGAAGAGACGACACAGTAAGGGACGGTGTACGTGGTCTGAAATACAGTCTGTCGGAGTGCATTGATTGTCATGCCTCTACGGATGCCAGCGGAACGGGTGTGTCAGTCACCAGTGAAGGTGAGTTTTGTCAGGCCTGTCATGGTTACGTTGCGGTGAGCCCCGCCTGTTTTCAGTGCCACCGTACTAAGCCGGTCGGCAATACTAAGGGAAATTCGCTTGGCTATCATTTTGACGAGCATTCCCATGCCGGGTTAGAAAGAGAGACTGATCATGAGCAATAAGAGTGACCGGCAAAGCGTGAACCGCCGCCAGTTTATAGGTGGAACCGTGGCGGCTGTTGGGGCATTAACCATTGCACCCGGTGTGATATTACATGCTGCCACTGAAGATGATAAGGCAAGTTCAGGTGCATCCAGCGAACATCGTTGGGGAATGGTTATAGATAGCAACAAGTGTGCAGATGGTTGCAGTGCCTGTGTCGATGCCTGTAATAACGAGCATGGTCTGGAAGGCCATGACAGGCCCGAGACGGATGCAGTTTGGATTCGCGCAGTCAAGTTGAAGGATAAACAGACCGGGCATGTCAACCGTTTGGTGATGATGTGTCAGCATTGTGAGCATCCGCCCTGTGTCGATGTTTGCCCGACCAATGCTTCCTTCAAACGGGATGATGGTATTGTGCTTGTTGATCGTCATCGTTGCATCGGTTGTCGGTATTGTATGATGGCCTGCCCTTACAATGCCCGTTCATTTGTTCATGAGGCATTATCTGATCAATCCGTGAATGCACCCAGAGGCAAGGGGTGTGTTGAGTCCTGTACCCTCTGTGTTCATCGTGTCGATGCCGGAGTGATGCAGACGGCTTGTCAGGAAGCCTGTCAAAAGGAAGGTCATGCAGCGATTATCTTTGGTGATTTAAAGGATCCGAATAGTGAGATCAGTCGGATTCTTAAGTCAAACAACTCAGTACAGATCCGGGCCGACCTTGAGTTGAACACCGGTGTCCGCTATCTCAACTTGTGATCTGTAGGGAGCTTGGATTCAGATGAGTAAATTATATTACCGCGAGCTCTACTGTGGTACACCCGTGCGTTTCTGGATGGGTTTGGCCTTACTTGGCTCCATTATTGCCATCGGCTTGGGTGCCGCCTATTACATGGAACATAACGGTCACTGGGTGACGGGCATGTCCAACCAGTTGGTGTGGGGTTTGCCCCATGTATTCGCGATCTTCCTGATTGTAGCCGCCTCTGGTGCACTCAATGTGGCCTCTATCGGCTCAGTATTTGGTGGTCCACTATATAAACCACTGGGTCGTTTTTCCAGTCTGTTGGCAATTGGACTACTGGCAGGTGGCTTAATGGTCCTCGTTCTTGATCTGGGGCGACCCGATCGACTGATCGTGGCAATGACAGAATATAATTTTAAATCGATATTTGCTTGGAATGTTATTCTCTATAGTGGCTTCATTGCTATTGTCGGTGTCTATCTTTGGACTATGATTGACCGGAGTGTGGCGAGATACAAGCGAACTGTTGGTTTTGCTGCCTTCTTCTGGCGTATCGCTCTGACAACAGGTACCGGTTCGATCTTTGGCTTTCTGGTTGCCCGCGAGGCCTATGATGCGGCCATTATGGCGCCGATGTTTGTCATTATGTCATTCAGTTACGGTTTGGCATTTTTCATCATTACCCTGATTGCAGCCTATATCTGGGGTGATCGTGAGCTTGGTGATCTTCGCTTGACCAGGCTGAAAAATCTGCTCGGTGTATTTGTTGGGGCCGTCCTTTATTTTACCCTGGCTTATAATTTGACCAACCTTTATGTGACCCAACATCATGGTATCGAACGTTTTGTTCTGTTGGATGGTGGTATTTATACCCAGATGTTCTGGATAGGCCAGATTCTCATAGGCAGTATCGTGCCGCTATTCCTGATCTACTCACCTGCTTTTGAAAAATCCCGTTGGGCGATTGCGGTAGCCTCGGTTGCTGTGTTGATCGGTGGCTTTTTCCAGATCTATGTGATTGTGATAGGCGGTCAGGCCTATCCAATGAATCTATTCCCCGGTAAAGAGGTCATTGAGAGTGGCTTCTATGATGGTCAAGTCATCAACTATATGCCGACAGTGCCGGAAGCAGCCCTGGGTATCGCAGGTATTGCGGTTGCTCTGGCCATGGTTGCAGTTGGCGCACGCGTATTTAAAGTTTTCCCTGAGACCCTTGAAGACTGACTACTCGCATCAAAAATTATCCATAAAATGATCCATCATCGCTTGTCGGTGGTGGATTTTTTATTTACAGGGTAGGATGAGATTTCAATTTTACTGAACAGGGTTTGCGTTTCCTCTAGACTCTAATTGATGGATTCTTGTGTCTGCCATTTATTTATCTGCTGCCCATAAATCCTCAGGTAAGACTACCCTCGCCATAGGTCTTGTCAGGGCATTAACAGAGCGTGGCATCGCTTTACAATCTTTCAAAAAGGGTCCGGATTACATCGATCCGCTGTGGCTGTCCGCAGCTTCAGGTAAGGCCTGCTATAACCTCGATTTTTATACTCAGAGCCGGGAAGAGATTCTCGAGAGCTACTCCTCCTACCTGGCAGGTAAGGAGATGGCCCTGATTGAAGGCAATAAAGGCTTGTTCGATGGGGTGGATATCGAAGGTTCAAACAGTAATGCAGCTATGGCTGCCTTTTTGAACGTGCCCGTTATCTTGGTCATCAATTGTCGAGGAATGACGAGAGGTATCGCCCCTTTATTGCTTGGCTATCAAACGTTTGATCAGGCGATTGAAATTGCGGGTGTGATTCTCAATCAGGTAGGGGGTAACAGGCATCAGTCCAAGCTGGTGCAAGTTGTTGAATACTATACTGATATACCCGTTCTAGGGGCTATGCAGGCAGATAAAAAGCTACAGATAGATGAACGTCATCTAGGCCTGATTCCCAGTAATGAAAGTGAATTATCAGAGCAGATTATTGTTCAGTTGGCTGAAACTGTTCGCCATAACATTGATCTGGAAAAGGTTATCGAGATTGCGGGGAGATCTCCCTTACCTATCGCCACTTCCACACAAAAATCGCAGTATTCACCACTGCCAATTCGACTTAGAATTGCTATTGCCCGTGACCAAGCCTTCGGTTTCTACTACCCGGACGATCTTGATAAATTTCGTGAATTAGGTGTTGAACTGGTTGAAATTGATACCCTGATTGATCAGAAACTACCTGAAATTGATGGACTATTTTTAGGTGGGGGCTTTCCCGAAACTGCCATGGAAGCATTGGAGTTAAATCACAGCCTACGACAGGCGATTGCAGACTATATTGAACAGGATGGACCGGTCTATGCAGAATGTGGAGGCTTGATCTATTTAACCAGGAGTCTTACCTGGGGCGGGAAAAAATGTAGAATGGTGGGTGTCATACCGGCTGACGCCCAGATGCATGACAAGCCTCAAGGGAGAGGTTATGTCCGTTTGCGAGATAGAGGTCGGGGGCCATGGCCAATGTTGGGGGGAGGGACTTCGCAGAAAGTGATCCATGCCCACGAGTTTCACTACTCGTCGTTAACCGCGTTAACTTGTGATGAAAGTGATTTTGTTTATGAAGTGGAGCGGGGAACCGGCATCGATGGTAAGTATGATGGTTATGCTTATAAGAACCTACTGGCAAGTTATACACATATGCGCAGTGTAGGCGGAAATAACTGGGTTGAACGCTTCGTGGCACAGGTTTGTGCTTGTAAACAGCGTTAAAGCTAATAAGGTATCGTTGGCTGGCAGACTGATCCCATTGAAGGACTTTGGTAATATGTCCTTGTATGCTTAATGGCGGCATCCTCAATGTATAGATCTGTCTACCAATGACCCTGATAGTCAAACAGGTGACTGATGTTTAAGATAACACCTCGAGCAGCACAACAGATTCAACAAGCAGCTAAAATGGGTGGCACCGAAGGTATGGCCTTGCGATTCGCCGCTCAACTGAAAGAGGATGGTAGTTACGACTACCTGATGGGTTTTGATGATGCCAAGGATGATGATATCCAATTCGACTCCGAAGGCATAAGTGTCATCATGGAACCTGAGTACTTTTCATTGCTTGATGAGACCACGATGGATTTTGCTGAATTAGATGATGGTGAGAGTCAATTTATCTTTATCAATCTGAAAGATAGTAACTACTCTCCCCCAAAAGAGCCCATTCAGTAACAGTAAAGGTTTCAGTGACTGAAATGAGTCTTTCAAGCGAAGATGCACTGCGCTTGAATGTGTTACTGGCGAATAAACCGCAAGCGATCCGTATCGATGAATCTTCTATGATCCTGTTTGGACTCTCAGACAAGGGTGAAGCCAAGATAAAGCTCAATCCTAATTGCCGAGATGATCTTTATCTGCGTAAGGTGCGTGAGGTGCTTTCAGGGCATGTACAGGGCTCTCCTGGTGGCTATCCCGTCTATCTCAAACGCTGGAGCCGAATGGGGCAGACTCGCGATGAGAATCTCGAGCAACTTTTATTGTTAGGTGAGCCTGAAGCCGTGGTTGCATTTACATGTGCCAAAGGTATTACCGATGAATTGGCACGTCGTGCCTGGTGGACCCGTCAGGATCCTGACAATGCTCGACGGATGCTCGATAATCCTCAGGTTGTAAAAGGAAAAATGGGGCCTGAATTAGCAAGGTTTCTGATTGAATACCTCCCCTTTGAAACAGAACCAAAAGTCACTATTGAGAGCCTTAGGCTGGCGCTTCAGCCTGGTCTGATAAGCAGGGAAGAGAGAGTTGGGTTATGGAAGCGCTGTCAACGCAGGCCGACCTATTATCTCGGATTTCTCACTGCACTTCCCGATCATCTACCTGAGACTGTAGCCGCAAGAGCGTTATCAGATCAGGAATTATCTGATTTACAGGCTCTGGCATCGATAGAGAATCCATTCGCTTCTCAATTGTTACGCATTTACTCATCGTCCGGTCAGGGATTTCTTAAAGCTGTCTTGCAGGTTATCGAAAAACCCGCCAATCAGGATGTGGTGACGCTGCTGCTGGATGTACTTCGCGACTACCTTGTATCACTCCGACCAACAGGCGCTCCTGACCTGACGCTGGCAGAATTGCAAGCTGAGGCACAGACATTGAATAGCGATCTGTTTGAGGCATGCCGTTGTGTTGTAAATCACAGGGATTCTGAACTGCGCACACTCTATCTTTTGTCTGGCCTTGGCTATGGCGTTGTCAGACCGGTGTTTAGTAAAACAGATGCAATCGGAACCCTGATGCGTAAGAAGCTGGAGCCGATACTCAAACCATTAAAGCAGCAGCTCATGCTTTTACAAGGCTAATTTGATTACCATTAATTATCCTGATTACCCACCCCACACCCCCGGCTATTTGGTAGGGTGGGGCCCTGCCCCACCATAACGCACTGGAAGTCCACACAATTCCTTGTGTTAACGTTTCAGAACACCTTAAGTTAATTACCATTCAACACCTATTCAATAGCTGAGCGTGGTCATCACTACTATGGTAATCTCCCCATTAATAATGGGACTCAAAAGTAGTCACTGTTAAGCTGTCTGAGCCAGCTTCTGTATCGGGGTGATTCCACCTAA
>JAHXHU010000425.1 GCA_025656375.1 Candidatus Thiodiazotropha sp. (ex Ustalcina ferruginea)
GACGGCAGGGGCATGAATAGGCTGTCAAAGATCGAGTGTCTTTTATGTCTGGGACGCATAAATGACATCACGAGATCGAAGACTCACTTGCCTGTCGATGATTTTAAGATCAACCAATACCTTGGTACATGGTATGAAATTGCGCGACTCGACCATATTTTTGAGAGGGATCTGGATAATGTGACGGCCGAATATATATTACGAAAAGAGGGTGGCATCAATGTCATCAACAAAGGATTCTCAACCAAAGATAAGCAATGGAAAGAGGCTGAAGGTAGAGCATATTTTGTTGATGACGAGAAAAAGGTCATTTAAAAGTATCATTTTTTGGACCGTTTTATAGCTCTTACGTCATATTTAAGCTGCGCGGTTTCAAGTAATAACTGCAATTCAATTATGCAGCAAGTAAATCCTCTCGCTGCCCCATAAATAATTCATTCGGTGATCGATTGCCTCTTGTGGCTCTCGGTCTATTGTTGAGGCGGTTCATCACATACTCAATCTGCGTATCACTTACCTCATTAAAATCGGTGCCTTTGGGAAAATACTGCCTGATCAATCGTAAGCGCCTAACCAACCACACACTATTCAAAGTCATTCTCTCGCGATAGCGTGAACTCTTTTCTGAAGGAGAGTTCGATGGCCAAAGGCACTCAGGCAGAGTGGATGACACTGTTTTCCCAGCAACACACCAGCGGCCTCAGTGCTGCAGCCTTCTGTCGTCAGCACAAGCTCTGCCCCAAATATTTCAGTCTGCGCAAAAAGCAATTGCAGTGGCGATTTCCAAAGAGCGGCGTTGTCCGACGTGCCGCTGTTCCTGTATTTATCCCCGCCAGGGTCACACAACCGACCCTGCAGCCCCTTCAATTGCGCTGGCAATCCGTTGAGCTGACGCTGCCCACTGGCTTACCCGCACAGTGGTTGTCTCAGTTGATGAAAGCACTGATTGCATGATCCATTGGCAAGGTACATTCGTCTACCTGCACCGCGACCCGGTAGACTTTCGCAAAGCTATCAATGGTCTGTCATTGATTGTCGAACAGGCCATGTCCCTGTCGCCCTTTGAAGCGGCCCTGTTTGTGTTCTGCAACAAACGGAGGGATTTGCTCAAATTTGGTGAAATCGAGCCTATTTTCGAACAAACGTCTTCATTTTCTCTGAATTTCCCCTTTATCAGGCACAACTCACCTGCTTTATCGACAGGCCCCGTTTGATATTGTGTGCCACACACATCAATTCAAAGCGAGTGCGGTTACGCTTAATACCCATGTAATGTGCTTTCGCCATGCCATAGTGCTGCTTGAGTACACCAAACACACGTTCAACCGTGCTGTGAACCCCGGAATGGGTTTGGTTAAAGCCTTTCTCTTCCCGGGTTAATGGGCGATTCCGGTAGGCGCGCTTTGTCAGCCTGTTTTCAATACTTTTCGCCGAAAGCCAATCATCATGTTTTTTGCTGCGATAAGCACTATCGGCATATACCGCAGATTCATCACTCTCCAGCAGGCCAGTAAAACAGTTGGAGTCATGTACACTGCCTGAGGTGAAATCAGTGGCCTTGATCAAGCCGTCTTCATCGACATTGATATGGGCCTTGAAACCGTAGGTGCTTTTGCGTTTTCCATCAGAACCCGCTTTTACATTCCAGTCCGCCTCAGGATCTTGGGTGGGGTTGCCCTCTTTATCTTTGTTGGTACGACACTGCTTTGCTTCGATAACACTGGCACCAACAATACTCACAGTCCCCGATTTTATGTAAAGACCCTGTTCAATCAGTTGCTGGTTAATTTCACCCAATATGGGTTCCATCAGCCCGCGCTTTTCAAGCTGCTGCCTAAAACGCCAGAAGGTGCTGTGGTCGGGTATCGACTCCGATATGTCTAATCCAACAAAGCGCCTGAAAAGCAGGTCTCTGGCCAATTGCTTCTCCAGTGCCGGATCGCTCAATTGGTACCAATTTTGTAAAAGCAGTGCTTTGAGCATCATTAACGGCGGCCAGGCTTTTTCACCCCTTGGGCTGGAATGGATATTACAGAGCAATTGTTCCAGGTGAGACCAATCGATTAGCCCTGGACACCATCCAGCTCTTTCAATGCCTCATGATCAATCAGCATTGATTCAGAGAGACTTCTTTGTTTCAGATTTTTCCAGTCCATGGGTTTACATGTTCTCTGATTGACTCGTAGGGATATATGATACTGTAACGTGCAACCCTACTCGATAGGTTATTGCTTATTGGGAGCGTGTGGGTGCTGTTTCGTGCAAAGGTCTCAGATTAAAGAAGGTTGACTATATACCACAAATTCTTAATACATCAGATCCGTTCAATCAATTTAACGACAATATCCGACCTGTGGTTCTGGAGACAAATAGGGTCTGGGCAATCGGTGCCCGTCCAGTAACAGCACTACTCATCATTTCGATGAAGCCCCGAACCCTATAGTGTCAAATCCCCCTGAATCCCTGCCTTCATCAGGATGATGATGACATTAATGATTTTTTAACTATCCACTGTAAAAACAGTAACCAATCAATTATCGGGGATTTTAACCACTGTACGACCGCGTACACGTCCAGCAAGGATTTCTTCAGCTACCTTTGGCAGATCGTTAAAAGGGGTCTCCACCGTCATGGTTTCTAACAGATCAAGGTCTAGATCCTTGCTTAGTCGTTCCCATGCCTGTTGCCGCTTTTCAATAGGTGCCATCACCGAATCGATCCCATAGAGGGTGACACCACGGAGGATGAAGGGTGCCACTGATGTAGGACGATCCATTGACTCGACCAGACCACAGGCTGCAACGGCACCCCCATAGTTGATCTGACTCAGGACATTCGCCAGGGTATTACCCCCGGCCACATCGATGGCCCCAGCCCAGCGCTCTTTAGATATCGCCCGGGCCTTACCGCTCAGCTCATTTCGATCGATAATATCCTTGGCGCCTAAGTTGAGCAGGTAGTCCCGTTCAGCAGGTCTTCCTGTCGCAGCTATCACTCGATAGCCCAGACGCGAGAGGAGCGAAACTGCAACACTGCCAACACCACCCGCAGCACCTGTCACCAGAATCTCTCCGTCATCCGCAGCCACACCATGTTGTTCCAGCGCCATCACGCAGAGCATAGCCGTATAACCTGCGGTACCAATTGCCATTGCCTGACGCGTTGTAAATCTCTGCGGCAGGGGGACCAGCCAGTCTCCACTGACGCGGGCCATACCGGCGAAACCGCCCGAATGGACCTCACCAACACCAAATCCATTTAATACAACCTGATCGCCTTCCTTAAACCCCCCATGATTTGAGCTCACGACACGACCAGCAAAGTCGATACCAGGCACCAGAGGAAAGCGTCTCACTACCGGTGCTTTACCCGTCAGTGCAAGTCCATCCTTGTAGTTGAGGGCAGAATAATCCACCTTGACCGTCACATCGCCATCCATCAGATCATCCAATGTAATCTCTGTTAATTCAGTTAGTTGGCCACTGTCTGTTTTTGAAACCAGGTAAGCAGGGAAGGTCTTAGACATTGAATATCCTCCGATAAATTAGCGCTTTATGCTATTTGTCTGACAAATAGAAGTCAAATATTAATATTTCGTGTTAGGATAACTCCATTCAACGAGATGTGAGTAGAACCATGCAGGAACAGGCGATCATTAAAAGCAGTATTTCTAAACAGATTGCTGAACAGTTACGAAACGCCATTGTATCGGGTCGTTTCAAGTCTGGAGAAAGGCTTCCCACAGAAGATGAACTGGCAACCCGTTATGGCGTCTCCCGCGCTACCGTTCGCGAAGCCCTTAAGCGTCTGGCGGCGCAAAACCTGGTACGTTCCAGACGTGGTCCTGCAGGAGGAAACTTTGTTAATCAACCGACCCATGCGGAACTGGCGGAATCCCTCAGTGGAGCCGCTACGCTTCTGGTCGGTCTAGGTGCTTTGGATATAGAAGAGATTGTTGAAGCCAGGCGAACCCTGCAAGGTGGTTGTCTTAAGTTGGCTGTGGTAAACGCCTCTCAGGAGCAGATCCAGGATGTGGAAACCGCACTACAGCTTCAAAAAGACCCCGCACTTTCCGATGAAGCCTTTTGTGATGCTGATGTTGCTTTTCATCGCGGGCTGGTGGATGCATCGAACAATGGCATGGTCCGATTTGTTATGTACAGCATCATAGAAGCATTGGTCCCGATAACCAATATGGTCGTCTCATATGTGAAAGACCGACGCGAGATTATTGCCTTTCATGAAGGGCTGCTTTTGGCATTGCAACAGAGAAATGAACAGGGGCTTGAGTCGGCACTCGACGCCCTGCTTGATTATCTTATGGAGCGATTTTCTGTGGCTCAGGCACAAAGAAAACAGCATGCAAGCTAAACCAGCACAGCCCCTGATACTACAAACTTCATTGCTTTAATTTGATCTAGCGGTAGAAGCGGGTAGCGAGTAAACAACACATCGCCATCTATTGATGCGAAAAAAAAAGCGCGGAGGAGGCCTCTCTTTCAAAAGTTGGCGTGCAGAAACCATCCCTGGTAACGCCAGAGGGAATGAATATCTACACCCGATCAGGGCCTGTCATCTTTGAACATACGCCAACCACTAATCATGGTACTGATCAGACTTTGACGTGAAACAATATCCTCGCGGATTGCTACATAGACATGAATAATCACGAACACAACGATGACCCACATACCCCAGTGGTGCCATAAACGTACATCCTGGCTCTGTCCAACCAGGGGAATCAACCAGCCGAAGAGTTGGTCCTGCCAGCTGTCCAGCCCTGTCTGCTCCGCATAGAGGGAGAATCCGGTCAGAACCATGGCGATGCCGCCTACAGTGATGATGGCGACCATGGTGAGATGGGCCAACGGATTATGGCCTGCATATTTCTTCGGTTCCTTTTCCATGAAGGAATACCAGCGGATTTCATGCATCAGCTCTTTCCAGAAAGAGAGACGATAGAACGGCAGATGAAACAGCTCCCGTGCGTGCTCCTTGCCGACAAAGGCCCAGTAGATGCGACCAAGAAATCCCACGGTGAAGATGTAGGCTGCGGCAAAGTGGGCGAATCGCATATAGCCCATGACAAAATGGTCACTCGCCTCACCCGGCATTGTCGGTAGAGGATTAGCAATGAAATAGCCCGTCACCGCGAGGACCAGGATCGCCAGCGCATTGACCCAGTGCCAGAGCCTGACAGGCGCTTCATAAACATAAACAGCAGTGCGTTTGATGGTTGTTTGCATAAGCGTCTCTCCTGAGTCGTCGTTGTGCGAACTTTATCTGGGTTCAGGCGCGAAACCGCCGCCTGAAGGCCAAACCAACCAACACGGCAGCCAGCAATAGAAGCAGATAACCGTGCTCCGACAACAGATGTGTCACGACAGATGCCCACTCTGTATGGGTATGCTCACCCACATGGGCCAACACCGGACCACTCACCAGCAAACCACTCAATCCCAGTATCATTCTTTTCATCTCAACCTCTCGAATTCATTCAAAACTCAACACTCACAACTCAAAACTCAAAACTTCCCCGTCACCTTACTTTCACCTCAGCCAACTCCCTCCCCTCCTCACTCATCACATGGGTCGAGCAGGCAAGACAGGGATCGAAACTGTGCAGGGTTCGTAGTATCTCAACCGGTTCTTCAGCACGTTCCACTTTGGTGTTCATCAAAGAGGCCTCGAAGGCACCGATGTTGCCCTCACTGTCACGGGGTGAACCGTTCCAGGTAGTCGGCACCACGCACTGGTAGTTGTCGATGCGGGTGTCCTTGATGCGAATCCAATGTCCCAAGGCACCACGGGGCGCTTCGCTGAATCCAACCCCCTTGGCCTCTTTCGGCCAAGTGGCGGGATCCCAGTTATCCACGTTGGCAGTGGAGGAGTCTCCGGCCTTGATATTGGCCATCAGCTTATCCATGAAATAACGCATCTTGTCTGCTGCCCAGTCAGCTTCCAGACCCCGTGCAGCGGTTCGACCCAGGGTCGAGAAGAGCGCCGTAACCGGCACATCCAGTGTCTTGAGTACGAAGTTGATCTGTTCTGTAATCGCTTCGTGACCGCTGGCATAGCCGACGATGTAACGAGCGAGGGGACCGACCTCCATGGGGTGGCCGCGCCAGCGTGGAGCCTTGATCCAGGAGTACTTGGCGTCCTCGTCAATCTGCTCGATATTGGTCTTGCTGCCTTTGGCGTTAGGACCCAGCTTGAAGTTTGGCTCGGTCACACCGTCCCAAGGATGCAGTCCTTTGACCCCATCCGGGTAGTTGTACCAGGAGTGAGGAACGAACTCCTGAATCTCCTCGGCATCCCGCAGATCGACCTCGTGTACCTCTTTGAGATTGCCGTTGATGATGGCACCTCTGGGCATCATTAAGTTGGCTGCACTGTAATCGTTGGCCCGGTCGGGAATATCGCCATAGGAGAGTACATTGGTACTCGACAAACCGCCGCCATAGAGCCAGCCCTTATAGAACTGTCCAACGGCTAGAATATCCGGGATATAGACATTTTTGATAAATTCCTTTGTTCTGTCGATGATCGAGGAGATCTGATTCAGAGACACCATATTCAGCGCCCCCACCGAACCGACACCATCCACATTGATCGGACAAGGCACGCCACCCACCAGCCAGTTGGGATGGGGATCCTTGCCACCGAATAGGGTGCGAATCTTCATGATCTCTTTTTGAAAATCGAGGGCTTCCAGATAGTGGGTCACCGCCATCAGGTCCGCTTCCGGTGGCAACAGGTAGGCGGGATTGGTCCAATAACCGTTTTTAAACGGTCCCACTTGTCCACTCTCGACAAATTTTTTCAAGCGACTTTGGATGTCGCGGAAATAGCCGGGTGAAGATTTGGCATGTTTTGGGGAAACCTGTTGCTGCAGTTCAGAGGTCGCCTTGGGATCAGCCTTCAATGCATTAACCGGATTGACCCAATCCAACGCGTGCAGATGGTAGAAATGCACTAGATGATCATGGGCCTGCAGGGTCAGCTGCATGATGTTACGAATCGAGTTGGCGTTCTCCGGTATGTCTATCCCCAGTGCATCCTCCACTGCGCGTACCGAGGTCAAAGCATGGGTACCGGTGCAGACACCACAGATACGCTGGGTAAAGGCCCAGGCATCCCGGGGATCACGTCCTTTGAGAATCACCTCCAGTCCGCGCCACATGGTGCCAGTGGAAACTGCATTAAGGATGATGTTCTCTTCATCTACATTCACTTCGCAGCGCATATGACCTTCAATGCGTGTCACTGGATCGACGACGACACGTTGACCGGAATCGTCCAGCTTATAACCGTTAGGCGTGGTCTTGGTGCTCATCGATCCTGGTCTCCTTTCTTCTGCGCATTCTTGAGGGCAGTGACAGCAGCATGGGCGGCGGCTGTTGCACCGACGATACCTGCAGCAGCCAGGCCGACCTTATCGGCATTGGCTTCAACGCCAAACTGATGGGTGTCAGTGACGTGTTGGTAAAAAGATCCCTTATCCCAGAAGCCGTCCTCCGAACAACCGATACAGCCGTGACCGGCCTGGATGGGAAATGAGAGTCCCCCGTTCCAGCGGACGGTTGAACAGGCGTTGTATGTGGTAGGTCCCTTACATCCCATTTTGTAGAGGCAGTATCCCTTTCGTGCGGAATCATCATCCCAGGCCTCAACAAATTGACCGGCATCGAAATGGGGACGGCGATAACATTTATCATGAATACGTTGGCTGTAGAACATCTTCGGTCGTCCTTGGCGATCCAGTTCGGGGAACTTTTCAAAGGTCAGAATGTAGGTGACCACCGCTGTCATGACCTCGGCGATAGGCGGACATCCCGGTACTTTTATAATCGGTTTGTTGGCCAAGCCCGGAACCTTATGAACCTGCGTCGCTCGGGTCGGATTGGGACGGGCCGCCTGTACGCAACCCCAGGAAGCACAGGAACCCCATGAGATGATCGCTTTGCAGTGTTCTGCCGCCATCTTCAACTGCTCGACAAAGGGCTTGCCGCCAATGATGCAGTACATGCCATCTTCATCAAGCGGGGGATTGCCTTCTACAGCCAGGATGAAATTGCCGTCATATTTTTCGATTGTCTCTTCGATGATCGCTTCGGCTTGGTGACCGGCAGCAGCCATGATTGTGTCGTCATAATCGAGAGATATCATCGACAGCACCACATCCTTTGCCAACGGATGAGCGGAGCGAATAAACGACTCGGAACAGCAAGTACACTCAAGACCGTGTATCCAGAGTACCGGGATTCGAGGTTTGGTCTCCATCGCATCGGCTATGCGCGGCACCATGGAGGGTCCCAACCCCAAAGCGGAGGCTGTGAGACTGCAGAATTTCAGGAAACTGCGACGTGTGATCCCCTGTCGTCGCATCACGTCATAAAAGGTTTCGGTCATCACCGTGCTCCTCCGGGTCGAACAAGCCAGATGTGCGATGTATCTATGTCGTTTCGCACTTATCGCCTAGTTTGCAACAGTCATGCCATATTATTTTATTCTGCTATTTCATTTAGTTATCCAAGTATGCGATGTAAATAAGAAAGCAATTGTGTATTTGATTCTTCTCGCAGATGACTCAACTGGTAAGCGGCTTACCCGTCACTGAAGGGGTATGAGGATAAGAATTGGATTGTAAGTCAGATAGCAAAAATCCCTTTAGGCATCTTCATTCATTTCACTATCGATCTCTACATCATGATGTGAGATCAATCCATACTGACGAATAAGCCGTCGCAACCTTGGCCTGGAAACGCCCAGTATTTCGCAAGCCTGACCTTTATGCCAGCCGGTTGCTTCCAGAACACGTTTGACATGTACCCCCTCGATATCTTCAAGGCTTTGTTCAGTCACAGGTTTATTCGATCGATGCTGATTTGAGTAGAGCTTTTTTTCTGTTCTCAAGGGTTCCGGAAGTTGATCCCTGGTCAAAGAGTCACCTTGGGATAAGGCAATGCTCTTCATCAGAACGTTTTCCAGTTCACGAACATTGCCAGGCTATTCGTAGTGTTCAAACGCTTCTAAAACCTCCTTGGAGATATGCGTGATATTACGATGCAGTTCCTTATTGATACGACCCAAAAGGGTCTGTATGAGATCCATCAAGTCCTCTTTACGCTCACGCAAGGGTGGGAGATGGATATTGACAACCTGCAGCCGATAGTAAAGATCCTCGCGAAAGGTCCTTTCGTTGACCTTTTCCGCAAGATCCACATTGGTAGCTGTAATCACTCTAGCATTGGTTATTTGCGTTTGTTTGGCTCCCAGAGGGGTGAAATCCTTATATTGTAAAACTCGCAATAGCTTGGCCTGCATACCGGGTGAAAGCTCTCCTACCTCATCCAGAAAGATGGTTCCGTCACGCGCCAATGAGAACTTTCCCTCTTGCCTAACCACCGCACCGGTAAATGCACCCTTTTCATGGCCAAACATATCTGATTCAAGCAATGTCTCTACCAATGCTGCACAGTTAACGGCGACGAAAGGACCATTGGGATTGTGACTTGAACGGTGAATGGCTCTAGCCACCAACTCTTTGCCAGTACCCGACTCACCTGTTATCAAAACTGTTGCCGGGCTTTTAGCGACCAAGCCAATCGTCTTGAATATCTCTTTCATGGCGCGACTACGTCCAACCATGCTCAAGGTACCACCAATATTTTCAGAACTTGTAGAGATAAACAGGTTATCCGATTCCCCCATAGTGGTTAACAGCCGGGTAATAGACGTATCCAGCTCATCAATATCAATCGGTTTATGAATATAGTCTTCTGCGCCTAATTGCATGGCTTCAATAGTGCTTTCCATATCATGAAATGCTGTAATCATGATCACATGCATGAGAGGTGATAATTTCTTAAAGTCTGGAAGACCTTCGAGTCCTGAACGACAGGGCATGCGTATGTCAAGAATAAGTAAATCAGGATAGTATGAACCTGCTACTGCTAAACCTTCATCAACACTACCGGAAATTTCAACATCATGATTCTGGCTTCGTAAATGAAATTGTAGGGTTCGGCAACTGGCATCATCATCATCAACAATCAGTATCTTACTCATGAGACACGCTCCTGTACGATCTCGGTATTCTCATCGATGGTGATTTGATGTCTGACAGGCACCACTACGGTAACGCAGCTACCGGCAGGTGTATTTTCCGTAACGGATATTTTTGCCTGGTGTTGATCAAGAATACGTTTGACTATAGCCAAACCAAGGCCTGTACCCTTTGCTCGTGTTGTAAAAAACGGCTCAAATATTTTCTCCCGTTCCGCTTCGCTGATACCACATCCGTTATCACAGATCTCGATCCGGATTGCAGTACCCTCCATACCAAGCTCTAGCATCACATCGATAGCAACCATTGGACTATCATTCAATTTAGTTGCTTGGGCTGCATTGGATATTAGATTGGAAAAGACCTGTCTCAGCTTTGTCGCATCGGCATACAGGGTTGGTAAGCCCGGATGATAGTTGGTAATCAATTTAATCTTGTATTCATCAATACTACGCTGGGAAAGACTGATCGCCATATCAATGATCTTGTCGATAGTCAGCCACTCCAGTTTCAGTGCATCCGGTCGTGAATAGGTAAGCATATCCGAGAGAATCTCTTCCATATAGCGGATCTGATCAAGAGAAGTATTACAAAGTTCTTTAACTTCGGTATCAGCACTTTTATCCAATTGCTTACCCAGAATCTGCAGTGTCATTTTTACCGACGAGAGTGGATTACGAAGATCATGGGCAATCATACTTGCCATCCTGCCCATCGCAGCCAACACTTCAGAGCGTGCCAGATTTCTATGTTGTTGCTCAACTTCTGCCTCAAGCCGCTTACGCTCAGAAATGTCTTCCTTAACTGCCAGAAAGTGGGTTATTTGTCCCTCTGTATTTCTAATACCAGAAATAATGGCCCCTTCCCAGTAAAGTTCACCGTTTTTTCTACGATTATGAAATTCACCTCGCCACTCTCCCCCATTTTTGACTGTGCTCCATAGATCCTTATACTCCGCCTGGCTGGTTTCACCTGATTTTAAAATGCGTGGATTTTGACCTAGCACCTCTTTCGGTACGTAGCCGGATACTTCTGTGAATTTTGGGTTTACATATTCAATCAGCCCTTGATCATTTGTAATGATGACAACACTTGGACTCTGTTCCACCGCTTGGTAGAGCTTCAATAAATCTGTTTCTGCTTTACGCTTATCGGTAATGTCCTCACCGATACCGGTAACGCCGATCACATTATTATCGGTGTCGTAAGAGAGTGTATTGTTCCAGGCAATCAACCTTAGACCGCCGCTTCTATCTTTGACCTGATTTTCAAAGCGCAATGGAAAACGTTCAGGATCATTCATCCGATGTATAATGCCACCCACTTCTGTCGTCAGCTCATCAGGAACAAACTGTTGTAACCAATTCCGACCGATAACTTCGTTCGCTACCAACCCTGGAGAGCGAAGCGAAGGTTGGTAGACCCCGGCAGGCGCGTAGGGCCCGGGCAGGTATCCGCTGTCGCGTAGCGGCTTAGGAGACCTGCAGAGGGCATCCCGAC
>JAHXHU010000364.1 GCA_025656375.1 Candidatus Thiodiazotropha sp. (ex Ustalcina ferruginea)
GGCGCAAGGCACGGCGGGTCTACAGTCTCGCCTCACGGCTGCCGGGGACTAACCGCCTCGGCTTTCAGCCTTCCATGGCGCTCAGCGGCGGAATATTTCAAGATTGCTTTTTTGTATTACTGACATACCGATCGCCTATTATCTCCCTATACATATCGGCCAGGACTACCCAGACATTAAGGAAATTGCACCTCTGATTAGTCAAGAAATGGTATATTACCCGGATAGACTCAAAAAAAGAGGCTTTTTTCGTTAACTTTTTCAAATATCATCCTTTTTTTGAGATAAGCGAAACAAGCCTGTTATTGGAAGAAAAACATGCCATCATGGATGAGATCCTGCGAGTGCTGATGCGATGAAGCTGATAATACAGATCCCCTGCTATAACGAAGAAAAAAACCTGGCACTTGCCCTGGCGGAACTTCCTAGAGAGGTTCCCGGGTTTGACCATGTGGAGTGGCTGGTCATTGATGACGGCAGCACCGATGAAACCCGGAAAGTTGCCCGTGAACAAGGGGTCGATCATATTGTGGGCTATACACGAAATCAGGGACTGGCAAGGGGGTTCATGTTGGGTTTGGACGCCTGTGTTCGGCATGGTGCAGACGTAATCGTCAATACCGACGCTGACAATCAGTATGATGCCAGTTACATACCCAACCTCACACAGCCGATTCTTGATGGTAAAGCAGACATGGTCATTGGCTCCAGACCCATTCAGATGATTGAGCACTTTTCATTCAGTAAAAAGATTCTACAACGTCTGGGAAGCAGCGTTGTTCGCAAGATAAGCCACACCAACATTCCCGATGCTCCCAGTGGATTTCGTGCATTCAGCCGAGATGCCGCCATGAAACTGAATGTTTTCAACGAATATACCTACACCCTTGAAACCATCATCCAGGCAGGTATGAAGCAGATGGCCGTCACATCGGTACCCGTCGAGGTCAACGATGATCTCAGGCCATCAAAACTGGTCAAGAGCATCAGCAGCTATATCAAGAAATCGATCATTACCATGCTGCGGATCTTTGTTGTCTACAAACCATTCCGCTTTTTTCTAGCCATAGGCCTGGCACTGTTCAGCATGGGTCTGATACTGGGTTTAAGATTCCTCTATTTTTACCTGTTTGGTGATGGGCAGGGACATATTCAGTCAGTCGTGCTTGCCGGTGTCATGATGGGCATTGGCTTCCAAACATTTTTGGTGGCTTTCGTCGCCGACCTGCTGAGTGTCAACCGCAAGCTGCTGGAAGAAGTCCAGTACAGGTTGAGAAAACTGGAATCACAACCAGAACAGGCTGACTAGATCCTTTTGGCTCTTTGCTTGACCGGGGGGACAGATCATACGAATAATGGTGAATCATTACGCCTGTTCAGAGGAGATTTGTCCGCAAATGAACGCGAATAAACGCAAATGTAAAAATTAGGCACCTCCTCAGATCAAGTGGGTAGGTTAGCTACCTGCCAAGAGAGACAACACACCACGATAATAACCATCCCTTCAGTTTAATCTGACAGGGTTAATACTAAACATTTGCGTTTATTCGCGTTCATTTGCGGACAATTAATGCTTAGTTGTTGAATAGAACGGAACCGCTGTAAACACCAGCTTTACCCACCTGACCAGGGTGAAATCCGGCCTTTTTATCAAGCAAAAGAGGTCAATCCAGCCCAGCACCTACTCGCCTGACCAGAAACAACAAGGGTAGAAAGGCCACAAGAGTAAGCAACAATCCATAGCCAGGCTTAACCGATGCCAACCATGCAAAGGGAAGCAGCCAGCATAGGTTAATCAGAAAACTCCGTATAACAACCCATTTATGCGCTTCGGTGCGGGCTTGCTCAGTGGGCATACCGGCACTGCTGTTGAGCGCACAACGCTGGCGGGCCAGAATCTGATAGGCATGCCTGGCATGTGGTTGATACCACCTCTCACCCCTCAAGACCCTCACCCCCAGCGTCCAGCTCGCATCGACCACGAACAGGCCAAGAAGGATTAACCAGCTCCATACAGAGATAGTGAAAAACTGGGTTGTGTAGAGCGCGAATACACCCAGGGAAAAGCCAAGAAAACCACTTGCCGCATCCCCCATGAAGATCTTAGCCGGTGGCCAGTTCCAAATCAGAAAACCGGTTATGCTCAATGCCAGCATAAGCAACCAGATTGTCACCTCCTGGCCGGACTGGTTCAGCATCAGAATGATGACAGCTTCGCACAGCACAGATATCGCCTGGAGGCTGGCGATGCCGTCGATACCATCCATGAAGTTGTAGAGATTCAATAACCATACCAGGGCGATTACAAACAGTGCACTCAACCACCAACCATCCGTCAACAAGCCTATTCCCAGATCAATAGGCGGCACCCCCAGCACCCACACCACAAGAACCGCTGCCACTAAGTGAACGGGAATACGTAGCCCAATGGGAACATGTTGATGGTCATCAATGAATCCGATCAGGGCTACCAGACCACCACCAAGTAGAAGAGAGATGAACAATTTATCGGCAAGGTAGGTACCTTGAACAGGATAAATGAATGACCAAACCAACGCTGCAAGAAAGACGAGGACGAATGCCACACCACCACCACGTGGGGTTTCGATGTTATGGGAACTGCGACTGTTGGGTCGATCCATCAAGCCACGCCGTAGGGCATAAGCACGCGCAACACCCGTCAAGCCTGCTGATAGTATAAAAACCAGACCAGTCAGCCAAAACAAGGCGCTATCCTCTGATACAAAGATTCACGCACTATCATCCTAGAATCTGCAGTTGAACATGAATTTTTTGACAAATTCATGGAGCGCTCCACAACTCACCCAATGGGTGCGGGAAAAATCCAGTATTTGATTCAGCATTTCATTACCTTAGGTCAGATATCAGCGGTCAACTGCGGAATCTAGGATCATCATTCACCATCGCCGCCAGGGCACTATCCACATCGATAACAGGCTTCCACCCCAACAACTTTTTGTTTTTTTCGATATCTACCTGCAGATCATCGGTGAGTCGTTCAATGATTGCGGAGCGTCCGGTCATCCTCCCTGCAAACCGCAACAGTCCCACCGGCATATGAATCAGTCGGGCAGATAGTCCCATTGCAGTTGCCAACTTACGGATAAGTTGAGGTGTCGATAGATCGTTGCCATCTGCCACTAAAAACACATCACCCGCTGCAGCAGGAGGGTCAATACAGCAGCGCAGAAAATCGAGTAGATTATCAATACTCAACAGACTGCGGCGATTGCTCACACTTGCCAGTGGCAAAGGCAAACCCCGCCGGATCAAACCAGTTAATCGCAACAGATTACCTTTCACTCCACTACCATAGATGAGTACAGGACGAATAATCACTAATTCAAGACCTGTCTTTTGTGCAATCTCTTTCAGTGCCTGCTCCGCCTCCCACTTTGATTGTCCATAAGGGTCTTCAGGCATCGCGGCAGCATCTGCACGAAAAGGCGTCCCGTGGGTTCTTTCGCCATTCACCTTAATACTGCTTATATAAATCAGGCGTCTCACTCCGGCCACTGCTGCCTGCCTGGCAAGCGCACAACTGCCGTCTACATTCACTTGACGAAATGCGTTTACGGAATCGGCCTCAGACTCCTGCATCACATGAACTCTAGCCGCAAGATGAATCACTGTATCCATGCCATTCAATGCGGCGTGCCAATCGGTATCACTATCGATATTCCCGACCTCTACCTGATCACACACCTCCCATCCCCGGCAGTGACAGCGCATTGCCGCACGTACCTTGTAGCCCTGAGATACAAGGTAGTGACAAAGGTGCTGACCGATAAAACCGCCAGCACCGGTAACAACCACGCTGTTCACGGATTGAATGCCCGCTGATAGATATCCATATGGCGCTCAACCACTTGTTGAATTGAAAATTCCGTTTCTGCCATAGTCCTTGCTTTCTGCCCCATTGACTGGCGTACTTCAGGACTGTTGATGAGATGTCTCAATGCATCGGCCAGGGGTTTACTCTGTCTGGCAGGTACCAGTAAACCATTCTCCCCTTCTATAACCACTTCCCTGCAACCAGGCACATCGGTGGCGACAATGGGCCGACCGGACGCTGCAGCCTCAAGCAGTACTTTCGGTAACCCCTCTCGATAGGAGGGTAAACAGATAATATGTGCACTGCTGAAGATGGCCGGCATATCCTGTCGATTACCCCACCACTCCACATCACCCTGTCGAGCCCACTCGGCCAATCGGGTTGCCGGTACTGATTCCGGATTATTGGTATCAATACCACCTACCAGGGCAAACCGGGCCTTGACTCCCAATCGATGCAACTGTTGCGCTGCCTCGACAAATTCACCTATCCCCTTGTCCCAAAGCATGCGGGCGGGTAGTACCACCAGTGGCTCATTATCCAATTCCGGACGCATGACAAAGTGCTCAGTATCAACCCCAGACCCACGAATCAACTCAATTTTTTCCTGGCTCAGACACTCCTGATCCAATAGGTAGTCATAGTCATCCCTATTCTGCACGATGACCCATAGTCGCTTACGGGAAAACAACCAACGATAACTTGTCAGTACGGCAGACCGTGCTACCGAACTGAACCGTCCTTGTGCCAGAAAAACAAAACCGAGACCGGAGATGGCATTGACCACTGCTGAAACATTTGCCAAACGTGCAGCCAACGTACCATATAGCACAGGCTTAATGGTCACATGATGGACTAACATTGGCCGTAACTCACGATACAGCTTGTAGAGTCCCCAGATGGTCATCATCTCGGCAAAGGGATTAGCGCCACTTCTGCTCAAGGAGACCATACGGTAGCTCAACCCTTCTGCCTTAATCTGCTCAACACCATCACCCGGGGGTGTGGCAACGCAGACTTCATAGCCTTGACCCTGTGCAGCAATAGCGAGTGGCAGTCGATGAGAGAGAAAGAAACCGGCATCATTAACAACAAAAAGAATCAGACGGCTGTTAGTCTGGTTGCTAGGCATTTAGTGAAGTACCCGTGTACAGACATGATAGATAAGCGTATTCCGCATGTGCTTCACCTCATTCAAGCCCAGCGCCAACCATGTTTGTGATAAAACACAAATGCGGACTTAGCAAACATGATGATGTGCTTGAGGCCTTTTTTCGAAGCATTACCGCCACCATGGACAATTCGAACTTCAGGTACATAGGCTATATTTGAACGCTTACCAATTCTGATGGAGAGATCGAAGTCTTCAAAATAGACAAAGAAATCGGGGGAAAAACCTTTAACCTTATCTAACACACTATGTCGTACAAACATGAAACAGCCACTGGCCATGACCTCTTTACTGAGCGCCTTCTCATTAAGATCCATGCGCATCTCATATTCCTGCAATCGCTCCGAGAAGTATTGCTTGATAAATCTTGGTGCAAAGCCGCGTAGAAACAGATCCAGGACAGCCGGGTAGCGCTTGCACAGATACTGCTTAAAACCCTCAGGATCCTCTGAATAGGGTGAGAGCAATCCAACAGTCATGTGTTGTTGCATATAATTGATTGCATTCACAAATGCATCCTCAAGCACTTCAACATCGGGATTGATCACCAAATGATAGTCGCTCTGTTCATTGAGGATCACGAGATTGTGTGCGGCACCGTAACCAATGTTACCCCCGGTTCCAAGTACCATCCACTCATGCATGCCATCACCGACGACCCGTGACACCAAGCCCTTAACCTGACTGAGGATACCGCCATTATCAACAAGAACCACCTTCGTGCTGAGATCTTCCAAACAATTAGAGGCATGATCAAGGGCCGTGACAATGCTTTTCAAGGTCTCTTCGAGTATGGCAAGGCCACTATCATAGTAGACAATTGAGATAACCAGTTTCATCAAACTACCAGTTCTAAAGTGGAGATATTGAAAGCAGGCTCAATATCCCTATTTGCTGTCGGTATCCTTACCTTCACTCTCGATAGTGTGGAGTTTCATCTCCTGGACCCTATTCACATGATTCCGATACACTTCTACAAGCTTGTCGACTCCACTTGGCTGTAAATACCCATCATTTCCGGCTGCAACATAAGAGCCATAGGTAGCGGATGCCGACATCAATGCCCCATTGATCATCGACAAGCTCTTCCCTTCATCCTTCATCTCATTGGCTAGCTGAACGATGCGCTCAACCATTTTAGTAAATTCAGCGAGTTGTTCTTTATCTTCTGACATCAATCTCTCCCATCCAAATCACTTCTCCAATTGAGTGAAAAATTCTCATGGCAGTGGGTTAAATTTGGATTATATGCAGGGTCCCGCTCAAGCAAGGGACCGTATTTCTCTAACATGTATTCCACTTCGAGTCTGAAGCGGCGCTTTTTTTCCGGTGTATCCTCTGCACCGCGTGACGCGGACTCATGATGATAAAGTTCCGCATAGGGGGTCCAAAGATTATAATAACCTTGCTGATGTATACGGATGCACAAATCCACATCATTGAAGGCAACAGCGAGATTCTCGCTATCAAAACCTGACACAGCATCAAACACTTCCCGGCGTAATAACAGGCAGGCTGCAGTTACCGCCGTATAATTTTGTATGACGACAGAACGCCCCATGTAACCCTTGTCCCCTTTTGGGGAGTATTTCATTGCATGACCGGCTACACCCCCAATCCCCAGTACCACACCAGCATGCTGCAACCTGTCATCAGGGTACCACAACCTAGCACCGACGGCTCCGATCTCCGGTCTGACCGCATGGCTGACCATCTCTCCCAACCAGTCAGAGTTGATCACTTCAATATCATCATTCATGAAGCAGACTATCTCACCATTAGCTTGCTCCACAGCAAAATTATTAATGGCGGAAAAATTAAACGGATGATCGTAATGCAATACCTGAATATTCGCCTCACCATTTAGCTGATCAAGATATTCAATCGTTTTCTTATCGTCACTATGATTGTCGACCACTATGATTTCGTAGGACGTATAATCCGTTTGATTTCGGATACATTCGATACATTGACGGAGAAGACTTTCACCATTTCGGGTTGGAATAATAATAGATACCAGAGGCTCCGCTTTCGGCAACCGATATCGCACCCGAGTCACACCTTCGACTAGTTCCGATTCCGTCACATCAGCCTCAATACCACACACATTCAGGTCATCTTCAATAGCGCGTATCGCAGCATTAATCGCATAGGATTTTGCTTCACTTCCCGAAGCCGTACTCTGTGGAATCGCACGCCAATGGTAGAGCACTTTTGTGATATGACGAACCTCACTGCGGTGGTCCAGCTCACGCAGACAGCGCAACGCCAGATCATAATCCTGAGCGCCATCAAACCCCTCCCTGATACCACCCACCTTTTCCACTAACGATCGCCGATAGACACCAAAGTGGCAGATCATATTGTGTGATCGCATCAAGTCAGGATTAAAGTCCGCCTTAAAGTAATGACCGAAACGCTCTCCATTCTCATTGAGCTTATCCTCATCCGAATAAATCAAACTGGCGTCGGGATAGCTGAGTATCTCAGATGCCATGAAGAAGAGTGCATCAGGCGTCAACTCGTCGTCATGATCCAGCAGTCCCACGAAGTCACCAGTCGCCAGCGCGAGAGCGCTATTGGTTGCAGCTGCAATATGTCCGTTTTCCTCCCGGTAGACCACCTTGATACGCCGATAGCGCTGAATATACTCATTCAATACCTTTTTTATATGCGGCTTTGTCGATGCATCATCTGCAATACAGAGTTCCCAATGGTCATAGGTCTGAGCCAACACTGAATCGATCGCGGCCCGTAACCAGATTTCATCCACATTGTAGACAGGCATCACGATTGAGATTAAAGGCTTGTCGTCACACTGTTCGTTTAACAACTCTATCGATTTCTTACCGGGCAACCCCACCGACTCTACATCCCTGATCCACCGGGCATACTGGTCGTCCGGAGATAGCGAGCCGGTTATTTGACCATTGCTATCATTCGTACCACCTTCAATCCTTGACTGTTTTAGCTGCTGAAACCACGCCTTAAAGAGACCCGGCTCTCGCAACATCGCCTTCAGTTTCGGTGAAATCCTCCTGTAGACTCGAAGTGGCAGCATTACTGTCATATATCCCCGCCAACCACGACTGTTGAGGATACTCTCCAGGTTTTTTTTGTATTGATGCAGTTCATTTTCTAAAAAACTACTGTGCTTGGTCAGCTTTTCATGGCTTTGTTCAAGGTACTCTCGCAGTCTGACCTCTTCCATAAGCGAAGTATGGGTCTTATCCAGGTTAGTTCGGACTTCATCAAATGCCTTCTGAGTATCCTTCAGGGCATTCGACAAATTCTCAGTGTGAGTGGATGTTTGTACCTTTTCACGCTGTAAATCCATAACCCGCTGATGCTGTTCTTCTAGCAGACGATCACGCTCCTTAATCATAGCTTCATGTTGTGTAGCGGTTAACCGAAACTGATGAAGCTCATCATGCAGCACACGATAGACCTCTATGGAGGATTCCATCGGCTTGTCTGTCAATGGAGGAAAGGTATCGGGCGTCACTTCAGAATCCGGGACTGCAGATACAATATACTGAAATGCTGCTGCCTCCTGCGTATGGAACAGGGCCAGACCATTTTCTTTGGCCTCTAAGCCAAGCCGTTGAAGACGGGATTTGATCTCGGAATCCGCCATATCATGGAATGTATAGGAGAGCTCCTCTACCCTGAACCCACCACGGGTAAAGAGCTCCCTCAGTGAGTGATGGGTGAACAGGTGCAGGTGAGTTCGGTCGAGAAGGCCCGTATCTTCATAGCTAAAGCGCCCTTCGAGCAACTCCAGGCGTAGAGCCGCATGGGCCCCATTTGGCAAAGTGGCCAGTAGACGTCCACCCTCATTGAGTAGATTAGGGAGGATTTTTAGCAAGGCAATCGGTTCTCGCAGGTGCTCAAGAATATCGGCACAGGTGATAATATCGAATCGCTTATCAGCAAGACTTTTCAGCCAGTACCCTTTCTGCACATCCCCTACGATGACCCTGTCGCAGGCAGACTTTGCCTTGTTCGCCATGGCTCTGTCGAGCTCAACACCCACCACATAGCAATTTCGTTCACGGCGCAAATAATCCGACATATAACCCGTAGCGCAGCCCAATTCAAGCACACGACTACCAGGTGGAATCCGCCTGATCAACTGGGTATGAGAGTTATTCTCGACATTCAGATCGAGCTTAAAATCGTATTCCACGGAAATCTATACCACCGAGTGAACACCCACCACCCACTGTCAATAAAATCCTTAATTACTGCTCTAGGGTGGAAAAGTTAGGTCCAGCTTATGAACAATCGATTTTACCTAATTAAAATCCAACAGGATAGATATAGCTCAATCGACTATTGGCCTCAATGCTGTCTGGCTTAATCTATTCTGCATCGTCAGAACCGATTGTTACAGAAGAATTTTTAAAATTGAAGAGGGTCATGTAACACATGAAACTTAAAAAATAAGCGTCCCCTCTCCCTGAGGGAGAGGGCGTTAAAGGGCAGTGAATTGACCTATAACAAACATCATTCAGTGACTTGAAAATGGCTGACGATGATGCTCAAGTACGTTGAAGTACAACTCAGGGTGCTCTGAAAATAAAGGCTCAAAATTGTCGAGGATCAGCTGAATGGTGGCTTCATCACTCTGTCCATGCTGTATGGGCTTGAACCATTGCACTTGATGTTTCTTTTTCTCGACATCGTAGTAGCCTAGATAGGGTAAAATTTTCACTTTTGCCCTCCTTGCCAGCAGGACAACGGTTCTAGGTAGAAAATAGTCACCCCCCATAAAATTAAATACTAACTCCTTTTGACGCAAACCATGCTCTCTGACATCCAAAATCACAATTTGACTGATTCCTGATTTCAGCTGTTGCGCACGGGAATAGAAACTATCCGTTGAAAGACGACCAGGATATCCCGATAGATGCTGCTTTTCATGGCCAAATTTGTGCCAAAAATAGGCTATTGGGCTACCAGGGAAGTTATTACGTCCAGTCATAACCATCTGACTGTTGATACCCTGTTGTTGATACAGGGAGGCAGGATACATACCCCATTGACCAAAATGAAGGCTGGTTATGACATAGGCCTCCTTCGGATTGATGTATTCTATGCCAGTATGTATAAAGTTGCTCTTAAGGTACTGCTTGCTTAGCCATACCACCTCAAGGCGCATGGCCGCGAGATAGGCGTCTCTAGCATCAGCAGGCGCTGAAATAGCAAGCAGCAATTTTCTAGCAGTTGGGTAACCAACAATATGGGGCAACAGAGGTAAAAATCGCTGTTTCCAGATAGCTAGGGTGTCAACGTAAAATTTTGCCATAACGATTAACAGCTGTGGGCCGGTAAGATGGCCATGTATCAGCGATGCCTGAAGAGAAAATGGCATCACTCAATGGGAGATTGTCACATTCTCAAACAGTACCTGCATGTTGTCCACACAAATCTCTTTGATCTGTTTTCACAGAAACACGGGGGATTTCAGGCGCTTGATGGCCTCCGAGCAATAGCCATCATACAGGTCATTTTATTCCATTGTTTTTATCTGAACTACTCCTCTTTTCCTCCTGCAACAAGAGACAATCTTCTCGTTGGAATGTCGCCCTGGTTTAATTGGATCTGGCAGGGGGATAAAGGCGTAGACCTATTCTTTGTTCTTTCCGGCTTTCTTATCACCATGCTACTACTCAAGGAGTTCGCTCAAAAAGGCCAAGTAGGCATAACCGGTTTCTTCAAGCGACGTGCTGGACGTATTTTACCTGCATACCTGCTGCTGCTATTATTTGGATGGGTTATAGACCAGCCAAATAGTGAATGGCTGTGGACCAATCTACTTTTTATTAACAATATGACCTCTCCTGAGACGCTCTATCTACCATGGAGTTGGTCAATAACTGTTGAGGTTCAGTTCTATATTATTTTTCCACTCATCATCCTGCCTATCCTTATCTATAGCGGAAAACCCTTAACATTCGCTTCACTGTTTGTCATTGCAGCCATCACGATTCGACAATATGTTATCTCCAACAATTACCAATTAATCACTACACCATTTTATGAACAGGTCTATGATGCAGCTACATTTAGCGGTTGGTGGAATGCAGTCTATATACAGTTATATACAAGGGCGGGGCCAATAACCTTTGGCGTAGCTGCCGCTGTCATTCATACATACCATAGCCGGACGCTAGATAGTTTCATTCAAAGCCATCGCGGACCGACTAAACTCCTACTTCTTTTTGCCTTTATACTTTTTGTATTCTCTCAATCCTTTCCATACCACATACCACAATACGAGTATCTGTCTTACATAGGTGAGTCAGGAAATTACTGGCTGCTGGGACAGCATAGAAATCTTTTTGCATTCAGCTGCACTTTAATTCTACTCTTCGCACTAAAACCCAGAGGTTATTACGAACAACTTTATAATTTTCTACGCAACAGAACTTTGGTTTATATTGCAAAAGTCTCTTATTCCGCCTATTTATTCCACATCCTACTGCTAAAACAGATATTTCAATATC